>CAZGPO010000182.1:0-4753 GCA_964527745.1 uncultured Dechloromonas sp. | reverse complement strand
GATGGCAACGACTTTCTCAGGCAGCAGATTCTTCTTCGCTCGCCCTGGCGATTTCCTTCAGATCGATCAGGAACAGGATATCGTTGATCACCGGGAGCGAGAAACCGATGCGCGTGCCGCCCCGGTTGTCGCGCAACAGCTGGTTCATGTAATCAATGACATCGTCACCCTGCCAGCGCATGAGAATCTGTTCCGTGATCGCCGGCATGCCTTCGACGCCTTCGACCTTGGCCTCTGCCGCCCGGCTCATCGGCTGCATATTTTCAGTATCAAGCACCAGATCAACTTCAGTATCGACACCTTCCGCCGGAAGCTCCCATTTCTGAACCTCGACGTTGAAATTCTTGTTCAATTCGCGGGCGACCCGCTCGAATTCGTGACGCATGCCAGCCATCCGGTACACATCCATCAGGCGGATCCAAGGCTTGACCGTCTCTTGGGGATTGGCATCGACATATTCCTGTAACGCCTGCGCAGCGCCCTTGACGCGGCCAAACGAAAGCATGATCTCAGCCAGTTCCATGACCGGATTTGCCTCGAAATGTTCGTCGACCGTAGCAGCCGAAACCGACATCACGGAATCGAGTCGCGACGGCGACGTGCTGACAGGTTTAGCCGGCGGCGTCGGGACCATGCTGACATCCAGCTTTACCGGAGTGACCATGTCCACCGGATCACCCTGTAACTCAACACCGCCGCGCTCCTCATGTTCGTCCTTACGTTGTGGATCGACCACGACATCGGGCACTCCGAAACCGGCCCCTTCCCGACGCTGGCTGTAAGTACGCCAGCCAAGCCAGGCGACGATGAGCAATAGCAGGCCAAGCAGTATTCCGGTGAAACTCCATTGTGAGCCATCGGCTTTCGTTTCTACCGGCACTGCAGCCGGTACCGGCGCCGGTGTAACCGGCTTATTCTCCGGCGACGCAGCCTGGCCAGCAGGCGCGGCTGCCGCAGTCTGTTCGATCCGCTGTGTCAGATCAGCAGCGCGCTGCTGCAACTCATTGACCGATGCTTCCATGGTCTTAATCTTGTCTTCAACCGGCTCGGCAACGGCGGGAGCAACTGCGAGTTTTGCTGGCTCGGGAGACTGACTGGCGACAGTTACTGGCGCAGCCGTGGAGGGCGCTGCGGCACGACGGGTGGGCGCTACTTGGCGGCGCGGGGACGGTGTAGATTTTGCAGCCGGCGCACGGAGCGGCGTTGATGAATCAGCCACCCGGCCAGTCGGCGGTGATGCGAAAACGAGATATTCACGAACCATATCGTGCCCGCAGGCGACAAATACCGCCACCGCCAGCACCGGCTCGCGCAATGGTGTATTGGAGCGAATCTCGAGTACTGGCGGGTTGCCCCTACGTACCGAGAAACTCGCCTGCTTCAGCCAGGGCAGACCGTCATCGCTGGCGGGCTGCGTCAGTTTGAAGCAACCCGGCTCGAGCGAACCCGTACCGGCACCTAGAATATCGACTTCGAAACGCGGCCGTTCACCGAGAGCCGGCTGCCCCCTTAGCTCACCGAGTCCGATGGCCGTTGCTTGTCCGGCAAGCACGAACAACGCGGCACTCAGGAGAAAGCGATTTGTTGATTTTTTCACCGACGCAAACCCCAATGACATTAAGCTGTTTGAATTGTAGTACCTATTTGTTCATTAAATAACTGGAATCGTCAAAAGTCGCAACCCATTTTGGCCTATAGACGACAAAGAGCGTGATCAACATCCCGCTCAGCCAGGCTTCCGAGAAGCCGAGCAGCAGAAAATACGGGAGATACTCAGTTGTCAGATATTCCCACCCATAGGCACCTGCCATACCCATTAGCAACACCGATGCGAGACCCACGCCAAATATGGTCAGTGCAGATCCGAAAAAGCCGTTGACGAAGACATAAACGAAGAAATGCCGGGGCAGTAGCCGCAAGATCAGGCGGTAGATGGCATTACTGAGCGCTACGCTGACGCCTGCCATCAGCAAGGCGTTGAGCGCATATGCGAAAAATCCCGCTTCGCCGTTGAGTGTGACCCCGAAAAGCACCAGTGACAGACCGACAAAAGCGAGGTGAGGGCCAAAACTGAGGGTAAACACCATCGCTCCCAGAAGATGCAGCGACAACCCCGGCTTGACCCCTGCCTTGAGGCTCCAGACCAAAACCAGCAGGACAATCATGCCAAGCCAGACGTTCAGGCGTTCGGAATCCTTGAGCGCGGCCCACGGTGCCTTGAAAACACTGCGGACGAAGAACAGTAGCCAGACGACCCAGGCCGCCCAGTACCAAACTTCGCCCAGCAATGTATCCGGCAGATTCACATGGCTATTTTAGCCGACTGCAGCCACCAGTTGCGGCACGACGTCGAACAGGTCGCCAACCAGTCCGTAGTCGGCGACCTGGAAGATGGGGGCATCGGGATCCTTGTTGACGGCGACGATGACCTTGGACTCCTTCATGCCGGCCAGGTGCTGGATGGCGCCGGAAATGCCGATGGCGATGTAAAGCTGTGGTGCGACGATCTTGCCGGTCTGGCCGACTTGATAGTCATTCGGCACGAAGCCGGCGTCAACCGCGGCACGGCTCGCACCGAGCGCCGCTCCGAGCTTGTCGGCGAGCGGTTCGAGCAGGCTGTGATAGTTCTCGCCATTGCCCAGACCACGACCACCGGAAACGATGATCTTGGCGGCACCGAGTTCGGGACGCTCTGACCTGGTCAGTTCGCGGTTCTGGAGTTGGGTTTGTTGGGTGTCGGCAACGGCGGCGATGTTTTCGATTTCTGCGCTGTTTCCACCGTCGACCGCAGCATCAAATGCTGTCGTGCGCACGGTGATAACCTTGACCGGATCGGCACTTTTCACCGTGGCCAACGCATTGCCTGCGTAGATCGGGCGCACGAAGGTGTCAGAAGACTCAACGCCGGTGATTTCGGAAATCTGGGCGACGTCGAGCAACGCTGCAACACGCGGCAGCAGGTTCTTGCCGAAGGTCGTTGCCGGCGCAAGGATGTGCGAGTAACCAGTAATGTTGGCTATCACCAGCGCCGTGAGGTTTTCAGCGGTCTGCGCTGCGTAGTGTGTGGCATCGGCAAGCTTTACCTTGGCAACACCCTGCAGTTGGGCAGCCTGCTGGGCGGCTGCCTGGCAATTGCTGCCGGCGACTAGGACGTGAATATCGTCGCCAATCTTCCGGGCAGCGGCGACGGTGTTGAGAGTGGCGGCCTTGAGGGCGGCGTTGTCGTGTTCGGCGATGACGAGAATGGCCATGATCAGATCACCTTCGCTTCATTCTTGAGTTTATTGACAAGTTCGGCGACGTCGGCAAGCTTGACACCGGCCGAGCGCTTGGGCGGCTCGCTGACTTTAAGCGTCGTCAGGCGTGGCGCGATATCGACGCCGAGGCCGGTCTGCGTGACGGTATCAAGCGGCTTCTTCTTGGCTTTCATGATGTTGGGCAGCGTCGCGTAGCGCGGCTCGTTCAGGCGCAGGTCGGTGGAAACGACAGCCGGCAGGGTGATGCTGAGGGTTTCGAGGCCGCCGTCGATTTCGCGAGTGACCGTGGCCCTGCCATCCGCCAGGACGACTTTGGAGGCAAAGGTGGCTTGCGGCCAGTTTTGCAGGGCGGCGAGCATCTGGCTGGTCTGGTTGGCGTCGTCGTCGATGGCTTGTTTGCCGCAGATAACGAGCTGCGGAGCTTCCTTGTCGCACAGGGCTTTCAAGAGCTTGGCGACGGCCAAGGGCTGGAGGTCGGTGTCGCCGCAGTCGACGAAAATTCCCCGGTCGGCGCCGATGGCCATGGCGGTACGCAGGGTTTCCTGGCAGGCGGCAACGCCGCAACTGACGGCAATGACTTCAGTGGCGATACCGGCTTCCTTGAGACGGACTGCTTCTTCGACGGCAATTTCATCGAAGGGATTCATGCTCATCTTGACGTTGGCCAGGTCGACGCCCGTCCCATCCGCCTTGACACGCACCTTGACGTTGTAGTCCACCACCCGTTTCACGGGAACGAGAATTTTCACAAAGCTCTCCTTAATGGTCAGTTGATTTTTATCAATGCCGTTTTTACTACGAACTGCAGATCATTTGACAGCGTCCTTGTCATTGCGCACAATGACCATACTGTGTCGTATGGAATGCGTACGGTAGCGTATGGAAACAAGCCCTGTCAACCCCCTTACCAGGACAACTCGTCGCAAACGGGTGAATCCACGGGTCCAGCTCGACCGCGAAAACTGGATCGAGAATGCCATCGAAGTCCTCGCCCGCGAAGGTCTCGGCGGCCTGCGCGTCGAGGTTCTGGCCAAGCGTTGCGGTGTCACCAAGGGCAGCTTCTATTGGCACTTCAAGGATCGTCACGATCTGTTGAGCGCCATGCTCGAACACTGGCGGGAAGGGCGTATCCGCGACATCGAGAAAGTCACCACGGTAAAGCCGGGCATGGAGCGCGAACAACTCCACTATGCCATCGAAGTCTATGGCGCAAGCCGCAACCGCAAGGGT
The DNA here is from genome assembly GCA_964527745.1 of uncultured Dechloromonas sp. Taxonomy (GTDB): domain Bacteria; phylum Pseudomonadota; class Gammaproteobacteria; order Burkholderiales; family Rhodocyclaceae; genus Azonexus. The sequence continues at coordinate 266 of CAZGPO010000182.1, read as the reverse complement.
ATGGCGATCGAACTGGCAGTCCGCGACTGGGCGCGCCATGACCCACAGGCTGCCGCCATCGTCGAGGCGGTCGATCTCTATCGCCTGGAATGCACGCGCAAGCTGTTCGTGGCGGCCGGCATGTCCGACGCCGAAGCCAAGAGCCGCAGCCTGCTGCTGTACGCCTGCGTATTCGGGATCTCCCTGATGCACTACACGCATTTCGACAACAATCTCGCCGACCTCACGGAACGTATCGCCGAGCGCATCGTCTCGGCCTGATCGCC
>CAZGPO010000181.1:0-5119 GCA_964527745.1 uncultured Dechloromonas sp. | reverse complement strand
CGGCGGCTCGGTCGATGGCCCGCAACTGGTCACCCGCAAGTCGGAACTGCATGGTCGTACGCCGCGCCAGGTCGCCTACCTGAAGGCGATCCAGGAGCACGACATCACCTTCGGCATCGGGCCGGCAGGCACCGGCAAGACCTACCTCGCCGTGGCCAGTGCCGTCGATGCACTGGAGCGCGATCTGGTCGAACGCATCATCCTGACCCGCCCGGCGGTCGAAGCAGGCGAACGGCTAGGATTCCTGCCCGGCGACCTGACGCAGAAGATCGATCCCTACCTGCGTCCGCTCTACGATGCACTCTACGACCTGATGGGCCACGAGCGCACCAGCAAGCTCTACGAAAAGAACGCCATCGAGATCGCGCCGCTCGCCTTCATGCGCGGGCGCACGCTTAACCACGCCTTCATCATTCTCGACGAGGCTCAAAACACGACGCCGGAGCAGATGAAGATGTTCCTGACACGTATCGGTATCGGCGCCAAGGCGGTGGTCACCGGCGACTTGACCCAGGTCGACCTGCCCAAAGGACAAAAAAGCGGCCTGCGCGAAGCGCGCGACATCCTGAAGAATGTGCGCGGTCTGGCTTTTACCGAATTTCTCAAGGAAGACGTCGTGCGCCACCCGCTCGTTGCTCGCATCGTTGCCGCCTATGAGTCCCAAAGCAAGCAAACGCCTTAACCTGTCGCTGCAATACGCCTGTAACCGCGAGGGCTTACCCTTGCGGGCGGATTTCGTGCGCTGGGCCCGCGCTGCCTTGATCGGTGGCGGCGAAGTGACGATCCGCTTGGTCGATGCTGACGAAGGGCGCGCGCTGAACAATGAGTACCGTGGCAAGGATTACGCGACCAACGTGCTGTCATTTCCGTATGAAAGCGAGCCGGTGGTCACGGGTGACCTCGTCATCTGCACGGAAGTGGTGGCGAAGGAAGCCGCCGAACAAAACAGGCCGCTGGATGCCCACTACGCGCACCTGACGGTGCATGGTATGCTGCATTTGCAAGGCTGGGATCATGACAATGACGCAGATGCCGAAGCCATGGAAAACGAAGAAAAGGAAATACTCGCCGCGCTGGGTTACCCCGACCCGTATGCGGTTTGAACATCATGGACAGTGACAGTAAACCAGGCTTTATCGAACGACTGACTTCGCTGCTGCTGCGCGAGCCCGAAGACCGCCAGCAGTTGCTGGAAATTTTGCACTCGGCCTACGAGCGCAACCTGATGGACGCCGATGCGCTGACCATCATCGAAGGGGCGCTGGCTGTCTCCGACACCCGCGTCACCGATGTCATGATCCCGCGCGGGCAGATGGATGTCATCGATGTCGACGATCCGATGAGCGAGATCATTCCGGTCGTCATCGAAGCCGCCCACTCACGCTTTCCGGTGGTTGACGGCGACCGTGACAAGGTGCTCGGCATCCTGCTCGCCAAGGACCTGCTGCGCATCCACACCGAGGCGAGTTTCGACCTCCGTGACTGGCTGCGCCCGGCGGTTTTCATCCCCGAATCCAAGCGCCTCAATGTGCTGCTGCGTGAATTCCGCGTCTCGCGCAATCACATGGCGATCGTCGTCAACGAGTACGGCGGCGTCGCCGGCCTGGTCACCATCGAAGACGTGCTGGAACAGATCGTCGGCGACATCGAGGATGAATACGATTTCGACGAGGCGCACGACAACATCCGTCTCGACTCGGCGGGCCGTTACCGGGTCAAGGCGCGCACCGAGATCGAGGACTTCAACGAAGCCTTCAAGACCGAATTTTCGGATGCCGAATTCGATACCGTCGGCGGCCTGATCCTGCGCCACCTTGGACGCGTTCCCAAGCGCAACGAGCTTGTCGATATCGACGGCTTGCGCTTCCAGGTCCTGCGTGCCGACAGTCGCCGGCTGTACACGCTGTTGGTCAACGCGCTGCCCAAACCACAACCCGGTGCCGACGACCAGACTGCCTGAGCGGACCCTGTACCGCTTTGGCCTGGGCGCGCTGGCCGGCATTGCCGGGGTTTTATGCTTTGCGCCATTCGGTTTGTTCTGGCTGGCGCCAGTCGTCTGGTTTGCCCTGTTCGCCTTGTTGTTGCGTGCCGGCACGCCGCGCGAGGCGGCGCTGACCGGGCTGTTCTTCGGCCTTGGCTTTTTCTTGTCGGGCGTCTCCTGGGTCTATGTCAGTCTGTCGGTCTTCGGCGGCATGCCATGGTGGCTGGCCGGGATCGCCGCCTTCCTGTTCTGCGCGGTGATGGCGATCTTTCCCGCGCTGGCCGGCTGGATTTTCAAGCGTCGGCAGCCGGCGGCATGGTGGCGGCAGGCGCTGCTGTTCGCGGCGCTGATTGCTACGGTCGACTGGCTCAGAAGCTGGATTTTTACCGGCTTTCCGTGGCTTGCCGTCGGCTACTCGCAAGCACCGCCCAGTCCGCTGGCCGGATTCGCGCCGCTGTTCGGTGCCCATGGCCTGTCATTGCTCGTTGCACTGGCCGGTGCGCTGCTGCTGCGCTGGCGGGTAGGGTTGGCCTTCCTCGTTTTGGCCACGCTGGGCGGCTTTGCGCTGCAGCAGGTGCGCTGGACGACGCCGGTCGGCGAGCCGGTCAGTGTCGCGCTGATCCAGGGCAACATCCCGCAGGAAATGAAATTCCGGCCAGATGCCTTTCTGCATTCGCTGAACCTCTACCGCCAACTGGTCGAGGAAAACCCGGCGCAACTGACTTTGCTGCCCGAAACGGCGGTTCCGGCCTTCTTCGACGAGCTGCCGCCCGATTATGCGCAATCATTGCAGGCGGCTGCCCGCAAGCATGGCGGCGACATCGTCTTCGGCACCATTACCGGCTTCGGCGAAGATTACTGGAACAGTGCGCTCAGCCTCGGCAATTCACCGACCCAGCGCTACAGCAAGACGCATCTGGTACCGTTCGGCGAATTCGTTCCGCCCGGTTTCTCGTGGTTCATGCAGCTGGTCAGCATCCCGATGTCGTCATTTTCGCGCGGGCCGGAACGACAGGCGCCGCTGGCCGTTGCCGGTCAGCAACTGGCGGTCAACATCTGTTATGAGGATGTTTTCGGCGAGGAGATCATCCGTGCCTTGCCGCAGGCCGGCATCCTCGCCAATCTCTCGAACACGGCATGGTTTGGGCGCTCGCTGGCTCAACCGCAGCATTTGCAGATCGCCCGCATGCGTGCTGTCGAAACCGGACGCCCGATGCTGCGCGCGACGAATACCGGCATGACGGCCGTGATTGCCGCCGATGGTTCGCTACAGGCGGTGCTGCCACCTTTCACGCAGGGCGTATTGAGAACCGAGGTACGCGGCCATCAGGGCATGACGCCCTATGCCCGCTACGGCAATTACGCTTTCCTGCTGCTGGCCGGCCTGTTCCTGCTGTTCAGTCAGTTGCGCCGCCGCCGCTAGCGGGCAACACGCTCAGGTTTTCTGGCGTTGTTGCGCCGCCTTGTCGAGGCGCTGCTTCTCGGCGAGCACCTTCGATGCGTAGCGGCGATCCGGATCGTTGAGGGCGCCGGCGAACTGCTGCAGGCCATTCTCGATGCCGCCGAAACGACGGATCGACTCGCGCAGCACCTTGGCCCCGACCTGAACGTTGGTCACCGGGTCGAGGAAGGCGGAATCGTTGGCTTCCTCCGGCAGCTTGTCCATGTGGAAGTTCGGCATCACCTGCATCAGACCCTTGGCCCCGACCACGCTCTGCGAAAAGGGATTGAAGCCGGATTCGATGCCGATGACGGCGATGATCAGCAGCGGATCGATGCGCTCTTCCTTGCCGGCAGCCTGCGCCGTGGCGAAAATCGGCTCGAGAGCTTCGTTCGACACGCGATAGCGCTTGGCAACATAGTCGAGCGCCGCCTGCATCTTCGGATTGAGCTCAGGCGCTGACTGCCCGGTCGCGCTTTCAAGAATTTCGGCTTCCGACGTGGCAACCACATCCGACGCCGGGTTTTCCATTGCTTCGGCAGCCGGTAGCAGGGACTTTAAGCTTTCGATCAGGCCGGTATGGCCGGTTTGCAAACTGACGAGGCCGATCATGAAAAGCAGCCCGGCGGCCATCAGGAACTTCTGGAGCACTGCATAAGCTGCAGCTGAAGCCCGCAGGAATGCGGGTGAAAAAACGGTCGTAGCGAACATGCGACCTCCTTGACTGTTGCCACTGCCGCAAAAATCGCGAACAGCGAACGGTTACAGGGGGGAACGACATCGGTCAGGCGTCGGGACAAATTGCTCGAATCCCGCGTGGCGCCATGTTTTGCGCCTCCTGATACACGATGTTGCACCGCAACACAGGGCGCACAATATTGATTATATGGATGTTTGTCAACCACCCATGTGGGCGGCGCCTTCTAAAGTGTTGCGTTGCAATGTGATAAAGCGCTTATTTAGCTATCCGGGCGGGCGGGAATTTCAGTCTGTCCGTCAGCGCGCAAGTGGCAGCGGCACGGCACCCCGAAAAGCGGAGAAAGCTAGTAAAATTCAAGGTCTTCCGTCATACCGAGTGCGTCCGATGACCACCAGCAACAAACCGACTTTTCAAGAAATCATCCTGCGTCTGCAGCAATACTGGAGCGATAAAGGCTGCGCGCTGCTGCAGCCCTACGATATGGAAGTCGGCGCCGGCACCAGCCACACCGCCACTTTCCTGAGCGCCATCGGCCCCGAACCATGGAAGGCCGCCTACGTCCAGCCGTCGCGCCGCCCGAAGGATGGTCGCTACGGCGAAAACCCGAACCGCATGCAGCATTACTACCAGTACCAGGTGGTCTTGAAACCGGCGCCGGACAACATTCTCGAACTCTATCTCGGCTCGCTCGAAGCGCTCGGCTTGGACCTCAAGAAGAACGACGTGCGCTTCGTCGAGGACGACTGGGAAAACCCGACGCTCGGCGCCTGGGGCCTGGGTTGGGAAGTCTGGATGAACGGCATGGAAGTGACGCAGTTCACCTACTTCCAGCAGGTCGGCGGCATCGACTGCAAGCCGATCACCGGCGAAATCACCTACGGCATCGAACGCCTGGCCATGTATTTGCAGGGCGTCGAAAACGTCTATGACCTGACGTGGACGGAAGGCCTGACCTACGGCGACGTCTATCACCAGAACGAAGTCGAGCAATCGACCT
>CAZGPO010000180.1:0-5140 GCA_964527745.1 uncultured Dechloromonas sp. | reverse complement strand
CAACCTGGGGGGTGGGGGCGTTCATGCTGTTCATGCTGTTCATCATCGGCGAGATTGCCTGGAAGTCGAAAGCCGGCAAGACGGGCACGATGATTCTCTTTTTCGTGCTGTCGTTCGGCATGGTGGGTTTCATCGCCAAGGCAATCATTCAGAAACTCTGGGGTATCTAAATGTCACAATCCGAACATTACGATGGCGTTTCCGTGGTCAAGAAGGCCAATGTTTATTTCGACGGCAAGTGCGTCAGCCATACTGTGGTGCTGGCCGACGGCACCAGGAAGACGGTGGGCGTCATCATGCCGTCGAGCCTGACCTTCAATACCGGCGCGCCGGAGATCATGGAAGGCGTCGGCGGCACCTGCCGTGTCCGGCTCAAGGGCGAAAGCGACTGGAAAAGTTACGGCGAAGGGCAGTCCTTCAACGTGCCGGGTAATTCCTCGTTCGAGATTGCCTGCGACGAGCCGTATCACTACGTTTGCCACTTTGAGTAATCATCATGCCGAGCTTTGACTTCACTTCCGAAGCGGACATGGTGGCGTTGAAGAACGCCATCGATGTCACGTCGCGCCAGATCGACAACCGTTACGACTTCAAGGGCACCAGCGCCAAGGTCGAGCTGAACGAGAAGGACAAGGTCATCACGCTGTGGGGCGATTCCGATTTTCAACTCGACCAGATCAAGGACCTGTTGTTCCCTGCCATGGAAAAGAAAGAGAAGGAAAGCGTCAAACGCCTCGATCAGCAGAAGGTGGCCAGCGTTTCCGGCAACAAGGTCAAGCAGGAAATGAAGATACGGGATGGCATCGACAGCGATCTGGCGAAGAAGATCGTCAAGCTGATCAAGGATGCCAAATTGAAGGCGCAGGCATCGATCCAGGGCGATACCGTACGCGTGACCGGGAAAAAAATCGACGAACTGCGCGAGGCGATCACGCTGGTTCGTTCAAAGATTTCCGATTTCCCGATCAAGGACGGCAACTACCGCGATTGAGTCGTCTGTTGCGGTCGACGTCGAAAAACAGGCAAAACGGGCAGCCTTGCTGCCCGTTTTGCATTTCCGGTTGCTGCGTTCAGCGCGCCAGTCCCTTGATCCACACCGAGTAGAGTTGTTCCGATAACTGGCGCATCGCCGGCAGGCGCTCGTCGATTTGGTCCTGCATTTGCGCCGGGGTCTGGACACTTTCCTGATCGGCGATGGCCGCCGCTTCGTCGGACCACTGGCCGCACCAGGTGGCGATCATCTCGGGTGTCATTTCAACGTGGCACTGCATGGCGAGATGCGGGCCGAGGGCGAACATCTGGTTGGCGCAATACTGGTTGGCGAGCAGGCGGGTCGCGCCCGATGGAATGCTGAAGGTTTCCCCGTGCCAATGAAATACCGTACCGACATTTCCCGCGTAGGTGCCGAGCCAGTGCCGGGCGACGGCACCGTCTTCGCCGGCGGCTTCGCCCCAGCCGATTTCCTTGACCGGGTTGAGCGTCACTTCACCACCCAGCGCCTTGCTCATCAGTTGTCCGCCGAGGCAATGGCCGATGACCGGCACGTTTTTCGCCACGGCGTCGCGGATCAATGCGCAGACCGGCGTTATCCACGGCAACGGATCGTTGACGCTCATCGGCCCCCCCATGAAACAGAGACCGGAAAAACTATCGATCGCAGCGGGCACCGGCTCGCCGGCGTCGATGGCGATCAGGCGCCAGGGAATCCCGTGCCGTTCGAGGAATATGGCAAAATAGCCTGGACCTTCGGTAGGAGAATGGCGAAAGATGGCGACAGGGAGCATGGCTGAAAAGATGAGTGGGAAGCTGAAGCGTCATTTTACGTTCTTCGCGCTCGCGCTGGGCGTGGTTTCGGGCAGTGCCGGGGCACAGGAGGTCGGTCTCGCCGGCATTCTCGGTAGTCGGGCGCTGCTGGTCGTCGATGGCGGCGAGCCGCAGGCGGTTGCCGTCGGCCAGTCGCTCGCCGGGGTCAAGGTGATTTCCGTTCAGGGTGGCCAGGCGGTCGTCGAAGTCGGCGGCAAGAAGCGCCCGCTGCGCATTGGCCAGCATGCCGTCGGCAGCGTGGACGCGGAGGGTGGTGGCAAGATTGTCATGACGGCTGATAATCAGGGGCATTTTTATACGACCGGTACGGTCAACGGCGTTTCTGTCCGTTTTTTGGTTGATACCGGGGCGACGATGATTTCGCTCGGTATGGGTGATGCGCGCCGGTTGGGGCTGGATTTCGAGCGCGGTCAGAAGGGGCTGACCCAGACTGCCAACGGTCAGGGCGTAGTGAGCAAGGTTCAATTGGCTACCGTGCGTATCGGTGATGTGACCCTGCACAATGTGGATGCGCTGATCCACCAGACGGAAATGCCGATGGCGCTGCTCGGCATGAGCTTCCTGAACCGGATGGAAATGCAGCGCGATGGCAGTACGATGACACTCAAAAAACGTTTCTAGGGAGAATGCAATGCCACACCGCGATCAGGAAATTGCCATGCTGCGGCGCGAAGTCGAAATGCTGATGGGCGAGCGCCAGGATATTCTGCGCGTGGTGGGTGCCTCGGCAGCACTGATCGCCAGCCTCGACAGCAAGCGCCTGCCGGTTGGCGCCATCGAAGCGGCCGATATGGTGGCGACGTCGCTCAACGGCCTTTCCGAGGAAACCTTGCAGGATGCGCTTGTGGCGGTCCAGGTGGAGATCGAGGACGACACCGGGGCGGCATGAACATCGATCTCGACCACCTGCGGGCAAGCCTGCTGAGTGAACCCGCGGCCGGCGATTTCGTGCAGGAGGACGGTGGCGAAGGTCTGCCACTGACGCCCGCCGCCGTGCTCTTTCCGATTGTCTTGCACGATGCCGGGCACACCGTTCTGCTGACCCAGCGTACCGCGCATCTGCGCGACCATGCCGGGCAGATCGCCTTTCCCGGCGGGCGTGTCGAGGCCGGAGATGCGTCACCGCTGCATACCGCGTTGCGCGAAACCGAGGAAGAAATCGGGCTGTCGCGGCGGTTGATCGACATTCTCGGCTATCTGCCGGAGTACCGTACCGGCACCGGGTTTCGCGTGACGCCGGTGGTCGCGCTGGTCAGGCCGCCGTTCAAACTGGTGCTCGACCCTTACGAGGTGGCGGAAGCCTTCGAGGTACCGCTTGCCTTTCTGCTCGATCAGGCCAACCATCAACGCCACTCACTGCATTATCGCGGCGCCTTGCGCCATTTTTTTGCCATGCCCTACGGCGATTATTTTATCTGGGGTGCGACGGCGGGGATGATCCGCACGCTGACCGAGCGCCTCGCTCAGCGCGTGACCTGAGCTTGTGGTATCGTTGCAACTTGGTACAAAAATAAGCCGCACACGGCACCAACACGGTAATCTTTCCGGTCCCCAATGAGTTTTCTCTCGCTGATCGCGGTTTTTCTCATCGAGCAGTTGCAGCCTCTGCACTACCGCCGCGTGGTGGAAGAACCCCTTTTGGCGTGGGCCGATTTCATCCAGTCGCGCTTCGATGCCGGCGAATACCGGCATGGCGTCATCGCCTGGTGTCTCGCGGTCCTGGCGCCGGCGGTCGCGGTTGCCGTCATCTACGGATTCGTGTTTTCGCTCAGTCCGCTGCTCGGCCTGCTGTTCAATATCGGCGTCCTTTACCTGATGCTGGGCTTTCGCCAGTTCAGTCATCACTACAACGAAATCGACCTCGCCCTGCGCATGGATGACCTGCCGCGCGCCCGGCAACTGCTGGCCGAATGGCAGGGGCGGTCGGCCGATGACCTCGGTTCGCAGGATATCGCGCGGCTGGCGATCGAAGGCGGGTTGCTCGCCGCGCATCGCCATGTCTTTGCGATCATTCTGTGTTTCGTGCTGCTGCCGGGGCCGTCCGGCGCGGTGCTTTACCGGCTGGCGGCGGTGATCAGGGAACGCTGGCAAGCAGGAATTTCCGAGGAACGCAGCGATTTTTCGACCTTTTCGGCGCGGGTTTTCAGTATCATCGACTGGTTGCCGGCGCGTACGACGGCGGCGGCCTTCGCCATCGTCGGCGATTTCGAGGATGCGCTGTACTGCTGGCGAACGCAGGCTGGCCATTGGCCGGATCACAACACCGGCATCGTCCTCGCCGGTGGTGCCGGGGCGCTCGGTGTCCAGCTTGGCCTGCCGCTGGCCGAGGGCGCCGAGGTGGGCGAAGCTGCGGCGCTGGGTCTCGGCGAAGCGGCTGATATTGATTTCATGCAGAGCGCCGTCGGACTCGTCTGGCGGGCCACGGTACTCTGGATGCTGCTGTTGCTTTTGTTGGGGCTCGCCAGTCTGGCGGGCTGAATTATTTTGATAAGGAGAAATAAATGAGCAGAGATGTTGTCGTTCTGAGCGCAGTTCGTTCCCCGATCGGTACCTTTGGTGGCTCCCTGGCCGATACTGAACCTACCGAGCTGGCCGGTATCGTCATGAAGGAAGCGGTTGCCCGTTCCGGCGTCGATCCCTTGGCCATCAACTACGTCACCGTCGGTACGACGATGCCGACCGATTCCCGCTATGCCTACGTTTCCCGCGTCGCCTCAATCCAGGCCGGCCTGGCGATGGATTCCGTTGCCATGCAGGTTTCCCGCCTGTGCGCCTCCGGCCTGCAGGGCATCGTCACGACCGCCCAGAACCTGATGTTGGGTGATGCCGACTACGGTATCGGCGGCGGTGTCGAAGTCATGTCCAGGGGCGCCTACCTGCTGCCGGCACTGCGTTCCGGCGCGCGCATGGGTGACACCAAGGCCATCGACTCGATGGTCGCCGTGCTGACCGATCCGTTCGGCGTCGGCCACATGGGCATCACCGCCGAGAATCTTGCCGCCAAGCACGGCTTCACGCGTGAACAGCAGGATGCCTTCGCGGTCGAATCGCAGCGCCGTGCCGCTGCAGCCATCGATGCCGGTCACTTCAAGTCGCAAATCATCCCGATCGTCAAGCAGACGCGCAAGGGCGAAGTGGTGTTCGATACCGACGAGCACGTCAAGCGCGGTACGACCATGGAAACGCTGGCAAAAATGAAGCCGGCGTTCAAGAAGGATGGTACGGTGACCGCCGGCAATGCCTCAGGCATCAACGATGGCGCCGCCTTCTTCGTGCTGGCCGCCGCCGACGTTGCGGCCAAGGCCGGCCACAAGGC
>CAZGPO010000179.1:0-5142 GCA_964527745.1 uncultured Dechloromonas sp. | reverse complement strand
ACCAGGCCGTCGCCGCCGCCTACGGCTGGACCGACTACACCCCCGACATGCCCGACGAAGAAATCCTCCGCCGCCTGCTGGCGCTGAATCTGGAACGGAGCCAGCCTTGAACTGGTCTGAACTTCAGCCTTCTTGTAGTATCGCCCCTAAGTTTTAGTGGAGAAAAATCATGCCTCCTTCGACCCTCGAAGCCCTTGAAGCAGCAGCCCTGCAACTCAGTACGGCAGAACGCAGTCAGTTGGCCGAGCGCCTGCTGGTTTCGCTGGAAGAGGACGACGAGATCATGCTCGCCTGGGTTGCCGAGGCGGCGCAACGCGGTGATGCTTTTGCACGGGGCGAAGAAACGGCCGACGATGTCTCTATGGTCATTGAGCGACTGCAAACGATGATTTCAAGCACCCGGCAGCAATGAAAGTTGTTGTTCTTGCATCCGCTGAACAGGATTTGAGCGAGGCCGCCGCCTACTATCTGGAACATGCCAGTGTTCGCATTGCGCAAGCCTTCGCTGATGAATTCCGGCACGCGACCGCGCTTTTGGCCGACTACCCGGAATCTGGAATGTCCGTCTCGGATAACCAGCGAGTGATGCAATTTCGGCGCTTTCCGTACTCGATTATTTACCGAGCGGCTGCCGATTCTGTCGTGATTCGGGCAGTGGCCCACCATCGCCGCAAACCCCGTTATGGGAAAAACCGATGATTTGCCCGATCTGCAAATGCGGCCATACAGCCCCCGGTTTCGCCAGCGTGTTACTTGAACGCGATGCGATGACACTATTGTTCAAGAGCGTCCCGGCCCAGGTCTGCGACAACTGTGGCGAAGAATTCATCGATGAAACCGCCTCGGCCAATTTGCTGAACACCGCCGAAGCCGCAGCCCGCGACGGCGTGCAAGTCGAGTTGCGCCGCTACGCCACCGTATAAGAATGCAAAGAACTCGATGAAGCCGACGGCTACTACTGCAATGCCGGATATTTCTGACGACACCCCGAAACTGACGCAGGCCGATTTCGACCGCGCCACCTTCAAGCTCGCTGGCAAGCCTGCCACCAAACTGGAATGGCAAGCTGCGGTGCGCGCCGTCATTTGCAAAGAACGGCACGCAACTTGAGCCTTTTCGATACCCCCATCGAGCGCCGCGGCTCGGACTCGATCAAGTGGGGAAAGTATGCCGGCCGCGATGTTCTGCCGCTGTGGGTGGCGGACATGGATTTCGCCGCGCCGCCGCCGGTGGTCGCCGCGCTTCAGGCTCGCATCGCGCACGGTGTCTTCGGCTACGGTCACCCTTGGCCGTCGCTGACGGCGTCAGTGCTCGCTCACCTTGAGGGCGAGTATGGCTGGGCCATCGAGCCGGAATGGATCGTCTGGCTGCCGGGTCTGGTCAGCGGCCTCAACATCGCCTGCCGGGCGGTCGATGGCGAAGTGCTGACGGCGACGCCGATCTATCCGCCTTTCCTGTCGGCACCGCGTTATTCGGGGAAGGCGCTGAACCGCGTCGAACTGGCCTGCGTCGATGGTCGCTGGCAGTGGGACAAAAATGCGCTGAATTCGGCGTCGACCGCAACAACCGGATTGTTCCTGCTCTGCCACCCGCACAATCCGGTCGGCCGTTGCTGGAACGAGGCGGAGCTGCGCGACCTCGCCGCCTTTGCCGAAGAAAACGACCTGATCGTCTGTTCCGACGAAATCCACTGCGGCCTGGTCCTCGACGCCGACAAACGCCACATCCCGTTCGCCAGCCTATCGCCCGCTGCCGCCGCGCGCAGCATCACGCTGATGGCGCCATCGAAAACCTACAACATTCCCGGCCTCGGCTGCGCCTTCGCGGTGATTCCCGACGCCGCCCTGCGCCGCCGCTTCCTGCGCGTGATGGACGGCATCGTGCCGCATGTGAATGTGCTCGGCCTCGCCGCCTGCGAAGCGGCCTACCGTGATTGCGGCGCCTGTCACGACGAACTGATCGTTTATCTGCGCGGCAATCGGGATCGTCTGAGCGTTGCGGTCAACGCCGAAAAAGGGGCAAAAATGTGCCACGTCGAGGCGACCTACCTGGGCTGGATCGACGTTCGCGAACTCGGCCTGGCCAACCCGGCAGCGTATTTCGAGGCGCACGGACTCGGCTTGTCCGACGGCGCCGATTTCGGCGCGCCGGGCTGGCTGCGCTTCAATTTCGGCTGCACGCGGGCGACCCTTGACGACGCGCTCGAACGCTTCGCCAAAGCCTGCAAGGCGGCATGAGCAGCTTCGCGCTGGCAATCGGGGCACTGCTGGTCGCGCTGCTGGCGCAGTCGCTGGCCACCGCCGTCGCGGTCGAATGCTACCTGCGCAAGGGGCAGCCCGCGCTGGCGCGGCGTTCCTGGCTGGCGCTGGCCGTCGCGTCGTTGATCTTCGCGCTGCAGCACGGTTACGCGCTCGAACTGGCGGCCAGTACCGGACTCCACGATTTGCGCCAGGCCGTTCTCTCGGGTGGCGCTTCCGCGCTGCTCGCGCTGGCCGTCTATGGCTTCAGGCGGCTGGTCTGAAAGCGCCGTTTTCGGTGATGATCCAGTCCAGGCGCTGGTCGTGCGGCTGTGGCCGGATGCTGGCGACGCGGTTGATTTCGAAGCCGACCCCGACCGCCAGCGGCCGCGGCGAGAGTGCCGCCAGCGTGCGGTCGAAGTAGCCGCCGCCATAGCCGAGGCGATAGCCGGCGCCATCGAAGCCGTTGAGCGGCAGCAGGATCAGGTCGGGCGTCAGCCAGTCGCCGGCGCTTGGCGTCGGGATGCCGTAGCGGTCGGCGGCGAGCGGGGTGTCCGGCGCACACTCGCGAAAGCGCAGCGCCTCGTGCTCGGCGACGACGACCGGCAGTGCGGCGCGCACACCGGCTTCGCGCCAGCTTTGCAGCAGCGCCCGGACATCCGGTTCGTGCTTGATCGGCCAGCAGAAGGCGGCGATTGCCGGACGTGCCAGCGCGGCCTCGGCATGGGCGACGATGCGCGCCGACAGCGCCGCATGTTCGGGGTCGGCCAGAGCCGCCCGGCGCGCGGCCATTTCCTGGCGCAATGCCCGTCGCCAGGCCGTGCTATTCTCGTCAAGGTCATTCATGAATGAAATCTAGCATGAAGTTTCTAGCCCTACTCGTCGGTCTTTTCGTTTCATTGCCGCTTTTCGCGCAGAATAGCGGCGACAGCACCTTCCTTGCTGCCCGGGATGCTTTCCGTGCCGGCAACCGCGTCAAGCTCGACCGTGCCGCCGAGCAGATCGGCAATCATGAGCTGGCGCCTTACGTCGAAAACTACCAGCTGCGCATGAACATGGAAGCGGGCGACCGGGCGGCGCTGCGCGCCTTTCTGGCGCGTCAGGAAGGCAATTACGTGGCCGAGAAACTGCGCGCCGACTGGGTCCGCTGGCTGGGCAAGCGCGGCGAATGGAGCGAGATTCTCGTCGAATATCCCCTGCTGCAGGCGCCCGATGGCGATACCACCTGCTACTACCAGCAGGCACGGCTGTCGAGCGGCGACAAGGCGCCGCTCGACGAGGTGCAGCCGCTCTGGCTGACCGTGCCTGAACCGTCCGGCGCCTGCAGTCCGCTGTTCGAGGCGCTGATCCGTAACGACCGGATCACGGTCGATGACCTCTGGGCGCGCGCCCGGCGCCAGTTCGAGGCCAATCGCACCGGTCCGGCCAGGCTGACGCTCGCGGCGTTGCCGGCCAGCCAGGCGGTGGATGTGAAAACCCTCGACAAGCTTCTGGCCAGCCCGATGGGCTATCTGGTCAAGCAGCCGGCCAGTTGGAGCAGCAGTCGCAGCGGGCGCGAACTGACGGCGCTGGCGATCCAGCGCGTCGCCAGCAATGATCCGCGCGCCGCGGCAGCCGAGCTGGAAAAACGGCAGGACCGCATGCAGGATTCCGAGCGGCAATGGACATGGAGCCAGATCGCGCTGCAGGCGGCCAAACGCCATTACAGCGAGGCGCTCGGCTGGTATGCGCTGGGCGGCGAGACACCGCTTTCCGACGAGGGCGCCCAGTGGAAGGTGCGTGCCGCGCTGCGCGCCCATGACTGGAGCGTGGTCCTGGCAACCATCGGCGCAATGCCGCCGGCACTGGCCGCGCAGCCCGAGTGGGTCTACTGGCTGGGGCGCGCCTACAAGGCTGGTGGCCTGACCAGCGAGGCCGATGCGCAGTTCGAGAAGATCGCCGGCCAGTTCAATTTTTACGGCAACCTGGCCGATGAGGAACTCGATCGCAAGATCGTCATTCCGGCCAAAGCCAAGGCACCGACCGCCGAGGAACAGAAGGCGGCGCGTAACAATCCGGGCCTCCATCGCGCCCTTACCTTTTTCGCGCTTGAGATGCGGACCGAGGGGGTGCGCGAATGGAACTGGTCGCTGCGCGGCATGAACGACCGCGAATTGCTGGCGGCCGCCGATCTCGCCAAGCGCAACCAGATCTGGGATCGCGCCATCAATACCGCCGACCGGACCAAAACCGAACATGACTTCGCGCTGCGTTTCCTGGCGCCCTACGGCGACCAGGTGCGTTCCGCCGCGCGCAACGAGGCGCTCGACGACGCCTGGGTTTATGGCCTGATGCGTCAGGAAAGCCGCTTCGTCACCGGCGCCAAATCCAGTGTCGGCGCCTCGGGGCTGATGCAGTTGATGCCGGCGACCGCCAAGTGGGTCGCCAAGAAGATCGGGCTCAGGGATTACCACCACGGCCGCGTCACCGACACCGATGTCAATCTCCTGCTCGGCACCAGCTACATGCGGCTGGTCATGGAAAATCTCGACAGTCACCCGGTGCTGACCTCGGCCGCCTACAACGCCGGCCCCGGCCGGGCCAAGAAATGGCGCGCCGAGCAGCCGCTCGAAGGCGCCATCTACGCCGAGACCATCCCGTTCAACGAAACCCGCGATTACGTCAAGAAGGTCATGAGCAATTCGGTCTATTACTCGATGGAATTCACCGGTCGCCCGGATTCGCTGAAGGCACGTCTCGGTGTGGTTGGTCCGCGCGTTTCGGATGTGCCCAAGGACGCGGATTTGCCTTAAGATTCGCGCTTTACCGACGTAGCGAGACGATCGACGATGCCACCTGTCAGTAACGAAATTCTGCAGGTGCCCGAGGATGCGTGGGAGATTCTGCGCGATTGCCGCGTGTTTTT
>CAZGPO010000178.1:0-5178 GCA_964527745.1 uncultured Dechloromonas sp. | reverse complement strand
GCCGGCAACAACTCCAGGCATGGCGCGACGCCTCGCCTGCATGCTCTATGAAGGCTTGGTCGTATTCGCTGTGCTTTTGATCGGCTTTCTCCTGCCGCAAATCCTGCTTTACGGTTTTGGCTTGGTGATGGCACCGCGATTGTTGCTTTTGCATGTGATCCTGCTACTGATGTTTTACTTCGTCTGGTTCTGGCTGAATGGTGGACAAACGCTGCCGATGAAAACCTGGAAGCTTGTGCTGGCCAACGAAGATGGTGGTCGCCCGCGCCCGGTTCAGGCCATTCTGCGCTATCTGGCTGCCTGGCTCAGTATTTTCCTGTTTGGCATCGGCATCGTCTGGGCATTTTTCGACAAGGACGGGCAATTCCTGCACGATCGAATCGCCGGCACCCGCATCGTTTACGCCGATAAAAAAAATAAGTGACGGCTCGCGTCAGCGGCGCTCGGCCCACCACAACATCGCAATCGCCATCAACAGGAACAGCGCCGAGGGCACCGTGGCGCTGGCGAAGGGCGGCCAGGAATTGATGATGCCGAGATTCGAGAACAGGCCATTGAGCGCGTAAAAAAGGATGCCCAGCATGACCCCGGCGAATATCTTGAGACTGACGCCGCCGACCCGATTGTGCGAATAGCCGAATGGCAGGGCCAGCGCCACCATGACGAATGAGGCCAGCGGATAAACCAGCTTTTTCCAGATGGCGATCTCGTAACGTTCGGTTTGCTGGCGATTGGCCGATAGATGCCGCGTGTAGTTGACCAGCCCGGTCAATGACATCCGTTCCGGCGACACCATCAAAACTGACAACAAATCCGGGTTGACCGCAGACTTCCAGGGTAACGTTTCGTAACGCTCGACGCGCGCTGTTTCACCCTCCAGCACGGTACGGACGACGCCTTTGAGCAGCCAGTGGTCCGGCGGCTGATATTCTGCTTCGTCGATATCGGTGACCGACTCCAGCGCATTTCCGGTATCGAACTTGTAGATGCGCAAGCCCTGCAGCCGGGCATCCGGCGTCGCCTGGCGAATATTGATGAAACTGCGGCCATCCTTGACCCAAAGCCCGGTTGAGAACCCTTGGGCGATCACGTTGCTCAGCGCCCGCGTTCGCAACTCCTGGGCGGTTCGTTCGGAAAGCGGCACCAGTCCCTCGCCAACCAGCAGAGTCAGCAAGGCAAGCAAAGCGGCGACCCGGAACAATGTCAGCAACAGATCGCGGGTCGCCAGGCCGGAGGCCCGCAGCACGGTGATTTCCGAATGCCGGGCCAGCGTCGACAAGGCATACAGGGTGCCGATCAGCGCCGAGATCGGAATCAGCTCGTAGATAACCCCCGGCATGCTCAAGGCGACAAAACCCAGCGCATGGCCCAGTTGATAGCCACCCTTGCCGACGCTGCGCAGTTCGTTGATCAGATCGAAGAAACTGAACAATGCGATAAACGCCGCGAGAACGAGAAAAACCGCGGCGAAAGTTTCGCGCATGAGGTAACGCTGGTAGAGGCGCAGGCGGAACATCAGGAGGCTTTCCGCTGCCACGGCATTGTCACCGCCATGCGCCTGTAGAACAGCAGCAGCAGCGGAACCAGCATCAACGCATGGGCCGCCCAGACACCGATAGCGAACGAAAGCTTGCCCTGCGCCACCCAGGCCTGACTGACCGAAATCATGTTGCTGTAAATCGCATAGACAAGAATGGCGATCAGCATGCTGGCCGAACGCCCGGCACGCGGATTGACGTAAGACAAGGGAATCGCCAGCAAGGCCAGAATGATCGCCGATACCGGCATGCCGATCCGCCACACCAGTTCGCCACGCGCCTGATTGGTATCTTCGAGAAGCAATTCGGTGATCGGCAGGCGATTCGGCGAACGATCCGACGGCCTGGCCTCGCCATCCTCGGTACGGACCTTGTAGCGCTCGAACTCCATGATCTTGAAGGCCGGCGTTCCCGGTTCGACCTCGTAACGGCGGCCTTTTTGCAGAACCACGAACTTGTCGCCATTAGGCGCGACTTCAAGGTAACCGGTATCGGACATCACGACACCCAGCTTCCCCTCCTGCACAGTCGCCACGAAAACGTTGCCGACCTGCGAGGCATCCTCGGCGACCGACTCGACGAAGAAAACGCGCTTGCCGCGCTTGGCTTCGCGGAAAGCCCCCGGCGCCACCTGCGATACATCGCTGCGGGCCGAGAGTTGCTGTTTGTACTCGGCAGTATTGTAGTTGGCCCACGGCGAGAGAAAGGCTGCCAGCACGGCAATCGCCAGCACGATCGGCAAGGCGAAGCGGAGCACCGGACGAATCCAGGCGGTCAGCGGCTGTCCGCAGGAGAACCAGACCACCATCTCGGAGTCGCGAAAAACGCGGGACAGGGTCAGCAGAATCGACACGAACAGCGTCAGTGACAGCAGGATCGGCATGAAATTCAAGGCCGCGAAACCGAGCAGGGAGGCCACCGCCTCCGCGGCAATACGTCCTCCCGCCGCATCCTTGAGCAGGCGAATCAATTGCGTGGAGGTCAGGATGGCCAGCAGGGCGACGCTGATGCCGGCGGCTGCCTGAGCGAACTCGCGCCGGGCGGCGCGCTCGAATATCATGCTTTGACTAAACCAAAAAAATGCGTGGATAATCCCACGGATACTGATATTTCCATGAACTGGAGCAGCCTGTGGAATTTAGCATAAAAAGCGGTAGCCCGGAAAAGCAGCGCAGCGCCTGCGTCGTCGTCGGGGTCTTCGAAACGCGGAAACTTTCCCTGGCCGCCGAACTGCTCGACCGGGCAGCCAGCGGCCATATTTCCGAAATCATCCGGCGCGGCGACATGGATGGCAAGGCCGGTAGCACGCTGCTGCTGCACAATGTTCCGGGAACGCTGTGCGACCGTGTCCTGCTAGTCGGTCTCGGCAAGGAGAAAGAGTTTCACGAAAAGGAATTCGGCGCCGCCGTGCGAACTGCGGTGAAGACGCTGAACGAAACCGGCGCTGTCGAAGCGTCAATGTTTCTCACCGAAATTCCTGTCCGGAAGCGTGGCGTCGCCTGGCGGGTACGCCAGACCGCGATGATAGCGCTGGAAGCCACCTACCGTTTCGACCGCTTCAAGAGCACAAAGGATGAATCCCGCCGGCCTCTGCGCAAGCTGACCCTCGGCGTCGAACGGCGCAATGAACTGGCACAGGCCGAGGAAGCGCTGGCCCAGGGCATCGCGATCGGCGAAGGCGCTGCGTTGACCAAGGATCTCGGCAACCTGCCGGCCAACGTCTGCAGCCCAACCTATCTGGCCGAGCAGGCACAGGCGCTGGCCAGGGAATTCAAGCTGGATTGCGAGATTCTCGAGCGCGCCGACATGGAAAAACTCGGCATGCATTCGTTGTTGTCGGTCGCCCGCGGCGCCCACCAGCCGCCAAAACTCATCGTCCTGACCTACAAGGGCGCCAAGGCCAGCGTCAAGCCGATCGTGCTGGTCGGCAAGGGCGTCACCTTCGACACCGGCGGCATATCGCTCAAGCCGGCTGCCGAGATGGACGAGATGAAATATGACATGTGCGGTGCCGCCAGCGTCCTCGGCACCATGCAGGCCGTGGCCCGCATGGCCCTGCCGATCAACCTGACGGTGATCGTTCCGGCCACCGAGAATATGCCCGGCGGCAACGCCAGCCGGCCCGGCGACATCGTCACCTCGATGTCGGGCCAGACCATCGAAATTCTCAATACCGATGCCGAAGGCCGCCTGATCCTGTGCGATGCACTGACCTACGCCGAGCGTTTCGCGCCCGACACCGTGATCGACGTCGCCACCCTGACCGGCGCCTGCGTCGTCGCTCTCGGCGCTGTCGCCAGCGGCCTGTTCGCCAACAAGGACAGCCTGGCCCGCGATCTGCTCGATGCCGGCAACCAAGCGCATGACCGCGCCTGGCACATGCCGCTATGGGATGACTACCAGGAGTTGCTGAAAAGTCCGTTTGCCGACATGGGCAACATCGGCGGGCGCTGGGCCGGCGCCGTCACCGCTGCCTGCTTCCTGTCGCGCTTCACCAAGAAGTTCACCTGGGCGCATCTCGACATTGCCGGTACCGCCTGGAAATCGGGTGCCGACAAGGGCGCTACGGGACGCCCGGTGCCGCTGCTCACGCATTACCTGCTGCAGCGCGCCGGCAAGCTGAATTGACCGAAGTCTTCTTCTATCACGGCGCCGCGGACAAGATCGCCGCGGCCTGTGCATTGCTGGGCGGCGCCTACGCCAAGAACAAACCGGTGCTGGTTTACGCGCCCGACAGCGAGATCGCCAATGGCGTCGACCGCATGCTTTGGACGCAGTCGGCGCTCAGCTTCGTTCCGCACTGCCGCGGCAACTCCCCGCTCGCCGGCGAAACACCGATCCTGATCACCGACAACCTCGACAAAGTGCCGCAGGACGATCGCCTGATGAACCTGGGTCAGGAGGTTCCGCCGGGTTTTTCGCGCTTTCACAGCCTGATCGAGGTCGTCAGCCAGGAACCGGCTGACCGCGACAGCGCCCGCGAACGGGTCAGGTTCTACAAGGATCGCGGCTACGAAGTTCGCTACTTCGACCTCAGCGATCGTTAGGCCGGGCGCGATGCCGAGTCCCATTTTCGCCCGCGCCGACGCCCTGATACAGCGGCTGCGTCCGGCCAGCACCGAAGTCGACGACGTTCCAGTGCTGATCGATGCCATCGACCTCGAAAACGACATCCCGGTTCTGCTCGACGTCGATCTGCCCGTCATGGAACCGCAAGCACATGTCCAATTGGAAGCGATGCCGGAGACGGTGGCCAAATTCACCGTCGATGACGAAATGCTCGACGACATTGCCCGCGAACTTGCCCGGCGCGTGCACCAACGCCTCGCGGCAGAACTCCCCAATATCATCGAAGCGACGATCCGCGATTTTCTGGACGAACCGGACATGCGCGAACTGCTCGGGCGACACGACTGAAATGGTGCCGGGAGCGCTGGTGCGCTCCGGTATAATGGCGGGTTTTCTCCCTTTCCGACAAACCCATGGAACTCGCCAAAGCCTTCGAACCCGCCGACATTGAACGCCGCTGGTACCCCGAGTGGGAATCCAAGAATTATTTTGCTGCTGGCGTCGACAGCGGCAAGGCCGACAATTTCTGCATCCTGCTGCCGCCGCCCAACGTTACCGGTACGCTGCACAT
>CAZGPO010000177.1:0-5183 GCA_964527745.1 uncultured Dechloromonas sp. | reverse complement strand
GAATTCGGCGCCGACCTGCACAACCAGCAGACGGCGCGCATCCGCGAGGTGCGCGGCCTGCGCGCCGCGCAGTTCCCGGAAGATGCCGGGCCGATGGCGCATCCGGTGCGTCCGTCGTCCTTCGTCGAAATCAACAATTTCTACACCGCCACCGTCTATGAAAAGGGCGCCGAAGTCATCCGCATGATCCAGACCCTTATCGGCCGCGATGGCTTTCGCGCCGGCATGGACGAATACTTCCGCCGCCACGACGGCCAGGCCGTGACCTGCGAGGATTTCGTCGCCGCGATGGCCGCGAATGTACCCCAAAGCGCCGGCATCGACTTCGCGCAGTTCATGCGCTGGTACAACCAGCCGGGTACGCCACATGTTGCGGTCGACGGCTATTTCGATGCCGAATCCAAAACCTACACGCTGACCTTCACGCAATCCAACTCGCGCGCTTCGGACGAATTTGGCGAAACCGGGCCTTACCTGATTCCGATCCGCGTCGCACTGTTCACCGAGCAAGGCGAACTGATCGCGGGCAGCGAGCGCACCTTGCAACTCACCGCCACGACGCAATCCTTCGTCTTCAACGACGTCGCCGCCGAGCCGGTGCCGTCGCTGCTGCGCAATTTCTCCGCGCCGGTCTATCTCGACTTTGACTACACGCCGGAACAACTCACACTGCTGATGGCGCACGAAAGCGACGCGTTCAACGCCTGGGAAGCCGGCCAGCGTCTCGCCACCACTTTGATTCTCGATGCCGCCACCGAGATCGCTGCTGGACGCCAAGCGCAATGGCCTGAAAGCTTCGTCGCCGCCTGCCGCCGCCTGCTGCAAACGCAGGCCCAGCGTGGCGCTGCCTTCGTTGCCGAAACGCTGACCCTGCCTGGCGAATCGACGCTGGCCGAAATGCTCGATCTCGTCGATCCCGACGCCCTGCACACAGCGCGCAATGCGCTACGCCGCCATCTGGCCGAGGAACTCGAAGGCGAGTTTTCCGGCCTCTACACCGCGCTCGCTCCGAACGCCCCCTACGCGCCAACCAGCGAACAGGCCGGTCGCCGCGCCCTGCGCAACGTCTGCCTCGCCTATCTGCTCGAACTCGATACGCCGACCACTCGCCAACTGGCCCTGAATCAGTTTGCTGAGGCCGACAACATGACCGACCAGTTCGCCGCGCTGGCGGCACTGGCCAACGTCAATGCCGTCGACTGTCCGGAACGCGACAGCGCCCTGGCCGATTTCTACGCCCGCTGGCAGGACGAAGCCCTGGTCGTGGACAAGTGGCTGGCCGTGCAATCGACCAGCCGCCGCCCGGACACGCTGGCCACCGTCAAGGCGCTGACCGGGCACCCGGCGTTTGACTCCGGCAACCCGAACAAGATCTACGCGCTGATCCGCAGCTTCGGCGCCAACCATGTGCGCTTCAACGCCGCCGACGGCAGCGGCTACGCCTTCATCGCCGACCGCGTGCTCGATCTGCACGACCGCAACCCGCAGGTCGCCTCGCGCCTGGCCCGCTGTTTCGACCGCTGGAAGAAATTCGACACCGGCCGCCAGATGCATGCCCGTGCTGCGCTGGAACGCATCCGCGACCACGACGGCCTGTCGCGCGACGTGCTGGAAATCGTCTCGCGCGCTCTCGGCAGCGCATGAAGGTCATCCAGCTCAGCGACCTGCACCTGCCCCGGACGCCGGACGCCGAGCTGTTCGGCAGTTCGCCGCTCGCCCGTCTTGAACTGGTGATCGACGGTATCCTGGCGGCTCATGCCGATGCTGACTTCTGCCTGCTCACCGGCGATCTCGCCGATACCGGCAGCGACGAGGCCTATGCGGCACTGGCCGCCGCACTGCGCCGGCTGCCGATGCCTGCGTACCTGCTGCCCGGCAACCACGACAGCCGTAATGCGCTGCGCCGCCATTTTCCGCAACTGCCCGCCGACGATGACTGCTTCATGCAGGCTGCGCTCGCCACGCCGGCCGGACACTTCCTGCTGCTCGACACGGTCGAAGCCGGCGCGCCGTGGGGCAGCTACTGCGCCCGACGCCGGGCCTGGCTGGCGCAGCAACTCGCCACCACCAGCGACGAACCATTATGGATCGTCATGCACCATCCACCGCTGGCGCTCGGCATCCCGTCGATGGACCAGTTCGCGCTGCGCGACGCCGAAGCCTTGTGGTCGGTCATCGCCCCGCACAAGTCACGCATCCGCCATCTCTTTTTCGGCCATCTGCACCGGCCGATCGGCGGCAACTGGCGCGGCATTCCGTTCTCGTGCACCAGTTCGCCGAACCATCAGGTCGCGCTCGACCTGACAACACTGCGCGGCGACGAGGTGCCGGGTTGCCGCGAACCGGCCGGCTTCGCGGTGATCCTGATCGACGTCGACAACGTCGTCGTGCATCACCAGCAACTGTTCGGCGGTGAAACGACGTTCTGGCTGTAACGGCGCTTCAGCCGGTCAGCGCCGCCCTAGCCGGCGCCCATTGCCGGCGGCTGACCGGCAGTTTGTCCGTTACGCCGCGCAATAGCGCCCAGCCATAGGCCTCGGCATCGTCACCGGCCGCTTTCTCGAAACCGGCCAGCGCGGATTTGGCGACCAGTACCGCGCGATGCAGGCGCATGAAACGGTCGGCATATTCGCTTTCGAGATGGGTCAGCGCTTCGTCGAGCAGGTATTCGCGGTCCACGGTGCGGGCGGTGACGTATTTGAGATCAGCCTTGAAATACAGTACCTCGGCCACCGGCACCAGCAGTAAACGACCACGTTCGTGGCAGGAGAGATGGGTGCGCCCGCTGCCGCGAATCTGCTGGCCGATACCCGCGAGCAGTGCGGGATCGTGATGAACCGTCGTCGCCGCTTTCTGCAGTGCCGTCAATAAGCGCTGGGCGCGCACCGGCTTGAGCAGGTAATCGACCGCGTTGAGATCGAAGGCCTGCACCGCGTAATTGTCGTAGGCAGTCGTGAAAATGACGGCCGGCGGCTTCTCCATGGCACCGAGATGGCCGGCCATTTCGATGCCATCCATGCCCGGCATGCGAATGTCGGCGAGCACGACATCGACCGGTTGGTCGCGCAGGAATTCGAGTGCCGCAATGCCGTTGCCGGCTTCGCCAGCGACCTCCGAGGTGAACTGAACTGAAATGTCAGTCAGCAACTCGCGCAACCGTGCGCGGGCCAGCGGTTCGTCATCGACGATAAGGATTTTCAGCGGTTCGGCATGCGGCATGGCAGGATGATACGGACCTCGTAGGTTTTTTTACCGGCCGCTATTTCCAGCCGCGCCTCCAGATCGTAATACAAGGCTAGGCGTTCGCGGATATTGGCGACGGCGATCTGGTTGCCGGCGGCATGCTGGACCTGATCGCAGGCCGGATTGGCGATGGCGATGCGCAGTTCTTCGCCGCGCCGCTCGATGATGACACGCACGACGCCGCCCTCGGGCGAGGGTTCGATCCCGTGATAGACGGCATTTTCGAGCAAGGGCTGCAACATCAGCGGCGGGATCGGCAAATTCGTGAAATCCGTGCCAATTTTCCAGTCGACCGCAAGGCGCTCGCCAAGACGCAGCTTTTCCAGTTCCAGATATTGCTTGCCGAGGGCAATTTCGTCGGCGAGGCTGACCAGTTCACCAGGGTCGCGCATCGCGGCACGGAACAGATCGGACAGCGACTCGAGCGCCGCCTCGGCCTGTTGCGGCCGGGCGCGAATCAGCGACAGCACGGCATTCAGCGAATTGAACAGGAAATGCGGGCGGATCCGCGCATTGAGCGCTGCCAGCCGCGCTTCGGCCTGGGCCGGCGAAAAAGCGCGGGCGCGCAGGTCGAAATAGCCAAGCAAGACGATGCTGGCGACGCCCGCCAGAATGACCGAGCGTAACGGATTGCCGCCGTCGCCGAAACCCAGCGATTGCCAGAATGCCTGCTGGGCATAAGCCAAACCGCCGACCAGCGCGACGACGCAGACTTGACCGAGACGCAGTGGCAGCGTGCGCAACGGATTACGCAGCGCGGCCAGCAGACCGAGCGCCAGCAGCAACAAGGGCTGGACCAGCGCCGCCATTTCGACATAACGCGCGCCCCATTCGGCCAGCCCGGGTGACTGAACCAGCGCCGCCGCGAGCGCCATGGCGTTAACGCCGAGCAGCACGCGCAGCATGACCCCGAAATTACGCCAGTCGGGTAAGGGATGCGTTGCCGGAAAGTACCTTATACTTGCCATTCCTGATGCTTCATCGCTTTGACAGTCTCATTTTATGACATCCAGCACCACACAATACACTTGGGCCGGCCGTTTCTCCGAGCCGGTTTCCGATCTCGTCAAACGTTACACCGCTTCGGTCGATTTCGACCAGCGCATGTGGCGCCAGGACATCCGCGGCTCGCTGGCCCACGCCCGCATGCTGGCCAAGCAGGGCATCATCGCCGCCGCCGACCTGGCTGACATCGAGCGCGGCATGGCCATCGTCACGGAAGAAATCGAGGCGGGCAAGTTCGTATGGTCGCTCGACCTGGAAGACGTGCACCTGAACATCGAGAAGCGCCTGACCGCGATCGTTGGCGATGCCGGCAAGCGCCTGCACACCGGCCGTTCGCGCAACGACCAAGTGGCCACCGACATCCGCCTTTACCTGCGCGATGCGATCGACGACATCCTCGTCCTGATCAAGGCTTTCCGTTCAGCACTGGTCGATCTGGCCGAAAAGGAAGCAGCGACGCCGATGCCCGGCTTCACCCATCTGCAGGTCGCGCAGCCGGTGACCTTTGGCCACCACGTGCTGGCTTATTTCGAAATGTTCGGCCGTGACGCCGAGCGCTTCGCCGATGCCCGCAAGCGCACCAACCGCCTGCCGCTGGGCGCCGCCGCGCTGGCCGGCACCACCTACCCGATCGACCGCGAATTCGTCGCCCGCGAACTCGGCTTCGAGGCGGTCTGCGAAAACTCGCTCGACGCCGTTTCCGACCGCGACTTCGCCATCGAATTCACCGCCGCCTGCGCGCTGCTGATGATGCACATCAGCCGTCTGTCGGAAGAACTGGTCATGTGGATGAGCCCGCGCGTCGGCTTCATCCAGATCGCCGACCGCTTCTGCACCGGCTCGTCGATCATGCCGCAAAAGAAGAACCCGGACGTGCCCGAACTGGTGCGCGGCAAGGTGGGCCGGGTCAACGGCCACCTGGTGTCACTGCTGAC
>CAZGPO010000176.1:0-5217 GCA_964527745.1 uncultured Dechloromonas sp. | reverse complement strand
GGCGAACGATGATGTTGCCGGCGAGAACGAACTGGCCGCCGTAGCGCTTGACGCCAAGACGCTTTGCCTGTGAGTCGCGGCCGTTACGTGAACTGCCGCCTGCTTTCTTGTGTGCCATTTGTTAGCTCCTTGTCTGAACTTAGGCAGCGATCGTGTCGATGCGCAGTTCGGTGTAGTTCTGACGATGGCCCTGATGCTTCTGGTAATGCTTGCGACGGCGCATCTTGAAAATCTTGACCTTGTCGTGGCGGCCGTGGGAAACCACGGTGCACTTGACGCTGGCGCCAGCAACAAGAGGGGCGCCGACCTTCACCGACTCGCCTTCGCCTACCATCAGGACCTGGTCGAGAGTGATTTCTGCGCCAACTTCTGCCGGTATCTGTTCTACTTTGAGTTTTTGGCCGGCGCAAACGCGATACTGCTTGCCACCGGTTTTTATGACCGCATACATGGGTTGGACTCCAAAAAATAATACCAAGAGGTGCTACAAAGAACCGCGCATTATACGCAAAAGCCTCGCGAAGTCAAAGCCTTGTCGAGGCTTGTGGTAGACTTCCGGCCTTTCGAGAGGAGCACATCATGGCAGAAATCACCACGGCCTCCGGCCTGATCTACGAAGATACCATCGTCGGCGAAGGCGCCGAGGCCAAGGCCGGCGATCACGTCGTCGTCCATTACACCGGCTGGCTGACCAGCGGCAGCAAGTTCGATTCGAGCAAGGATCGCAACGACCCCTTCGATTTTCCGCTCGGCCAGCGCCACGTCATTTCCGGCTGGGACGAAGGCGTCCAGGGCATGAAGATCGGCGGCACGCGCAAGCTGACCATCCCGCCTGAGCTCGGCTATGGCGCGCGCGGCGCCGGCGGCGTCATTCCGCCCAATGCGACACTCGTATTCGAGGTCGAGCTGCTCGCCATCCAATGAGCGACTCCGCCCGCGAACGCAAGCCGAAACGGCCGCCCAACCCGGCGGCCGGCGATGATCCGTGGGCGAAATGGCGCAAGCCGGAAGCGCCAGCCGGCAAAACGGCTGTTGCGGTCGACGGCGAAATCAAGGCAAAAAACGCACCCGAGGCAGCGCCGCCAGCACCGGTGCGCGAGCGCCCGACGGGCACCTTGAGTCCGATCAAGTCAGCGGCACCAGCCAAGGCCGGAACGCCGGCCAAGAGGCCTTTCAGGAAAGCACCGACCGGCAACAAAGCGCCAGCCCCCAAGGCGCCTGTTGCGGTCCGTGAGCCGGGGACGAGTCCGCCGACCGGCACCCGGCTGTCCAAGGTCATGTCCGAGCGTGGCCTGTGTTCGCGGCGCGAAGCCGATCTGTGGATCGAACGCGGCTGGGTGTTCGTCGATGGCGAGCGCATTGCAGAACTGGGCTCGCGCATCGATCCGAATGCCGAAATCAAGATTTCGAAGGAAGCGCAGCTCGACCAGGCCAAGCAGGTGACGATCCTGCTCAACAAGCCGGTCGGCTATGTTTCCGGCCAGCCGGAAGCCGATTGCAAGCCGGCAGTGACGCTGATTTCCGGCGAAACCTGGCAGCGCCAGTCGGGCGACCCGGAATTCAAGCCGTGGATGTTGCGCGGCCTGGCGCCAGCCGGGCGACTCGATATCGACTCCACCGGCCTGCTGGTGTTCACCCAGGACGGGCGCATCGCCAAGAAACTGATCGGCGACGACAGTCAGGTGGAAAAGGAATATCTGGTACGCGTCAGCGGCCAGATGATTCCGCATGGCCTGAAACTGCTCCAGCACGGCCTCGAACTCGACGGCAAGCCGTTGAAGCCGGCCTGGGTCAAGCAACTGAACGAGGATCAGTTGCACTTCATCCTCAAGGAAGGCAAGAAGCGCCAGATTCGCCGCATGTGCGAACTGGTGGGATTGCAGGTTACCGGCCTCAAGCGGGTGCGCATCGGCCGCGTCCGGCTCGGCGATCTGGCGCTCGGCCAATGGCGCTTCCTGCGCGCCGACGAATCGTTCTGAACGCGAGAACGCCGGCAGCAAACCGGCGTTTTCACAAGCACCCCGCTAAAAAACTCAGACCGTCCCGCTCGCCGTCTTGGCACGCACCGGCGGCATCATCAGGCATTCGCCTTCGATGACGGTCTTGCCAGCCACCGTGCATACCGTATCGAGCGTCACGCGATTCTTCGCGACATTGACTTCCTTGACCGTCACGGTCGCCCGCACGGTATCGCCGGGACGCACCGGCGCCTTGAATTTCAGGGTTTGCGACATGTAGATCGTGCCCGGACCAGGGAGATGATTGGCCAGCACGGCGGAAATGAAACCGGCCGACAGCATGCCGTGGGCGATGCGCCCGCCGAACATCGTGCCTTTGGCGTATTCCTCGTCCAGGTGCGCCGGGTTCACGTCGGTCGAGATGCCGGCGAACAGGATGATGTCCGCTTCGGTGACAGTCTTGGCGATGCTGGCGGTCATGCCGGGATGCAACTGATCGATGTAATGGGTCATGCTGGGCTCCGACGATTGGGGTTGGGGGAAACAGAATTTAGCACGTCACTCCGTGCGCAAGGCCTCGACCGGATCGAGGCGGGCCGCGCGACGCGCCGGCAGCACGCCGGCGGCAAGACCGATGAAGATGGCGACGGCCTCGGCAAGCAGCACAAAACTGATCGGCGTATGCACCGGCAAGGCCGGCAGCGCGAAGTGGATGACCTGGGCCAGCCCGAAGCCAAGCAGCAGGCCGAGAAATCCACCGAGCGCCGAGAGCGCCACCGCTTCACCGAGGAAGAGCAGCAGAATGGTCCGCCGTGGTGCGCCAAGAGCGACCAGCAGGCCGATCTCGCCGGTGCGCTCGGCGACGGCGATGGTCATGATGGTGACGATGCCGACCCCGCCGACCAGCAGCGAGATGCCGCCGAGCGCGCCGACCGCCATGGTCAGCACGTCGAGGATGTTGGACAGCGTCTTCAGCATCTCTTCCTGGGTGATGATGGTGAAGTCCTCGCGCCCATGGCGGGCGATCAGGCGCTCCTTGATGGCCTTGGCGACGATCGCCGACGGCACGCCTTCCTCGGCGGCGACGTTGATTTCATCGACGCCCTCGCGGTTGAACAATTCCTGGGCCCGGGCCGTTGGAATGAAGGCCGTATCGTCGAGGTCGATGCCGAGGAATTGCCCTTTCGGCGCCATGACGCCGATCACCCGGAAATGCAGGCCACCGATGCGCAGGCGCTGGCCGAGCGGGTTTTCGCCACCGAACAGCTCATTCTTGAGCTTGGAACCGAGGACGACGAAGGCGCGGGCGCTGCTTTCGTCGTCGGCCGGCAAAAACTGGCCGCTTTGTACGGTCGACCGGAAAATCTTCGGCAAATTGGCGTTGACCCCGTAAACCAGCGTGCGCCGCGTCCGGCCGTTGCCCTCGACTTCGGCATTGCCGCGCACATTGGGCGTCACCGCAACAATGTGCGGCAGGCGTTCGAGCGAACGCGCATCATCGAGCGACAACGGGCGGGCGCTCGACGGCAGCCCCGAAGAAGATCCGCCGGTCTTGGTCTTGCCCGGCGTCGCGGTGATCACATTGGTGCCGAACTGGGTGAATTCGCCGAGCACGAAACGATGAATACCTTCGCCGATCGAAGTCAGCAGGATCACCGCCGCGATGCCGACGGCGATGCCGAGCAGGGTCAGAAAGCTGCGCAGGCGCTGCGCGGTGACGGCGCGAATGGCGAGCTGGAGGGCATCGGCGATCAGCATGTCAGGCCACCTCCTAATGCTTCATCAGCGCGTTGACCGGATCGAGCCTCGCTGCCCGGCGCGCCGGCATGACGCCGAACAGCAGACCGGTGATCAGCGCGGTCGCCAGGCTGGCGATCACCGCCCAGTCCGGCGGATAGGCGGGAAAGACCGGAAAAAACTGGCGCAGCGCGAAAGCGCCGAGCTGGCCGAGCAGGTAACCGACGACGGCGCCGACCGTGGACAGCATCGCCGCCTCGGTCAGGAAGGCCAGGCGGATCGTCCGCGCCGGAGCACCGAGCGCCTTGAGCAGGCCAATTTCGCCGGTGCGTTGGGTAACGGCGACGAGCATGACGTTCATGACCAGAATGCCGGCCACTGCCAGGCTGATCGCGGCGATGCCGGCGACGCCCATGGTCAGCGCGCCGAGCAGCTTGTCGAAAGTAGCGAGCACGGCATCCTGCGTGATGACCGTGACGTCTTCCTCGCCGCGATGGCGCTGCTTGAGGATTTCCATCACCTGATCCTTGGCCTCGGGAATCGCCTCGCGGCTCCTGGCTTCGACCAGGATGCGGAACAGCGTGTTGGAATTGAACATGGC
The DNA here is from genome assembly GCA_964527745.1 of uncultured Dechloromonas sp. Taxonomy (GTDB): domain Bacteria; phylum Pseudomonadota; class Gammaproteobacteria; order Burkholderiales; family Rhodocyclaceae; genus Azonexus. Next base: position 921 of record CAZGPO010000176.1, on the reverse strand, counting down.
TTGGGCCAGCGCGGCCGGCACGATGACCAGCTCGTCGGTATTCATGCCGAGCCCCTGGCCGACCGGTTTGAGGACGCCGATGATGCGCAGGCGACGGTCGCCGATGCGGACCAGCTGGCCGACGGCAGGCTCGTTAGCGAACAGTTCCTCGCGAATCTTGTTGCCGATGATGGCGACCGAAGAACCGCGGTTCCAGTCTTCTTCCGGCAGGCCACGGCCCTGGGCGAGCTCGAAATTGCGGATCGGGATGAAATCGCTGGTCGAGCCGGCGACCATGATTTCGCGCAGGCGGCCGCCAAAGCTGATTTCCGAGGTGCCGACCGCGAGCGGCGCCACCCTGCTGACCGCCGGGGCGCGGCGCAGCGCGCCGGCATCGTCGATGGTCAGGTCGCGCGGCGTGCTGGTGATGGCATTGGCCGGATTGAAGCCGCCAGTCCCCGAACGTCCAGGCAATACGATAACGAGGTTGGTGCCGATCGACGAAAACTGGCCGACCACGTAGCGCCGCGCGCCGTCGCCGAGCGCCGTCAGGATGACAACGGCGGCGACGCCGATCGACATGGCGAGCACCGACAGCGTCGTGCGCATCGGGTAGCCGGTCGCCGCGTCGCGGGCGAAGCGCAGGGTGTCAGCCAGGCGCATGGGCGCTATCGTGTTCGAGGCGGCCGTCTTCCATGACCAGCTGGCGCCGGGCGCGGGCGCCCATCGCCTGGTCGTGGGTAACGACGATCAGCGTGACGCCGCTGGCGTTCAGGCCTTCCAGCAGATTGACGACCTCTTCGCCGGTATGGCGGTCGAGGTTGCCGGTCGGTTCGTCGGCCAGGATCAGCGCCGGCTGCATGATGGTCGCACGAGCGATCGCCACACGCTGGCGCTGGCCGCCGGAAAGCTGGTCGGGCCGGTGATCGGCGCGATTTTCCA
>CAZGPO010000175.1:0-5250 GCA_964527745.1 uncultured Dechloromonas sp. | reverse complement strand
TGATGGATCTGATCTGGCGCGCGCAGGGCGTCCATCGCGCGCATTTCGATCCCAACGCCATTCAACGCTCGACGCTGCTGTCGGTCAAGACCGGCGGCTGTTCCGAGGATTGCAGCTACTGTTCGCAGTCGGCCCGCTACGAGACCGAAACCGGGCGCGAGCGCCTGATGCCGCTCGATGAGGTCATTGCCGCAGCCAGGCTTGCCAAGGACAAGGGCGCCTCCCGCTTCTGCATGGGCGCGGCGTGGAAAGGCCCGAAAGACAACGATCTCGACCGCGTGCTCGACATGGTGCGCGAAGTCAAGGCGCTCGGCATGCAGACCTGCGTCACGCTCGGCATGTTAAAGGAAGGGCAGGCCGAAAAGCTCAAGGAGGCCGGCCTCGATTATTACAACCATAACCTCGACACCGACAAGGAATTCTACGGCCAGGTGATCAAGACCCATACTCACGACGACCGTCTCGATACACTCGATCAGGTGCGCGAAGCAGGAATCAATGTCTGCTCGGGCGGCATCATCGGCATGGGCGAGTCGCGCAAGAATCGCGCCGCACTGATCGTCCAGCTCGCCAACCTGCCCGCTCCGCCGGAATCGGTGCCGATCAACAATCTGGTGCCGATCCCCGGTACGCCGCTGGCCGACAACCCGCGTCTCGACCCCTTCGAGTTTGTCCGCACCATCGCCGCCGCACGCATCACGATGCCCAGGTCGTGGGTGCGGCTGTCGGCCGGGCGTCAGGAAATGAGCGACGAACTGCAGACGCTGTGCTTTCTGGCCGGCGCCAATTCGATGTTCTACGGCGAGCGCCTGCTGACTACCGGCAATCCGGATATCGAACGCGATGACCGCCTGTTCGCCCGCCTCGGCGTGAAGGCGGTTTGAGCCAGAGTTTTCTGGATCCGCTGCAGGTCGGGCGGCGCTTTTCCCGCGTTGCGGCAACTTACGATCAGGCGGATTTCCTGGTTCGCGAAATCGATCGCCGCATGCAGGAGCGGCTTGATTACGTCAAGATCGAACCGCAGCGGATTCTCGATCTGGGCTGCAGTCGGGGCGGCAGTCTGGCCGGCCTGGCGGCACGCTACCCGCAGGCGCAGTTGATCGGCCTCGATATATCTCCCGCCATGCTGCAGGTCCGGCAAGCGTCGCGCGCCGGATGGAAGCGCTGGCTGGGCATGGGCCGTCAAGGCGGGGTACAGCGGCTGGCCGGTGACGCCACGAATTTACCCCTGAAATCGCTGTCGACCGCAGCGGTCTGGTCCAACCTGCTGCTGCACTGGCTCGACGATCCGCTGCCGGCGCTGGCCGAGGCGCACCGCGTCCTCGAAGTTGGCGGCCTGATCATGTTCTCGACGCTGGGGCCGGATACGCTCAAGGAATTGCGTTCGGCATTTGCCGACGGCTACGCGCACACCCAGCGTTTCATCGACATGCACGACCTTGGCGACATGCTGGTCGGTTGCGGCTTCGCCGATCCGGTGATGGACATGGAAGTGCTGACCCTGACTTATGACAACTTCGATGATCTGCTTGGCGAATTGCGCGCCGCCGGCTCCGGGTGCGCGATGAAGGCCCGGCGCCACGGATTGACCGGGCGCCAGGCGTGGGCGCGGGCACACGCTGCGTACGAGGGCCTGCGCAGCAACGGAAAATTGCCGGCGACCTTCGAGATCGTCTACGGCCACGCCTGGAAGGTGCCACCCCGGAAGGCCGCCGATGGCCGCGCCATCATCCGCTTCGATGCCCCGAAGGAAACCCCCTTGGGGGCGCCGTGAAGCAAGTCCCCTTGGGGGATGGCCAGGCGAAAATCGCTGCGGGGAACGCCCGTTAATCCGGCTTGCGTTTGAAAAACTTGAGCGGCTTGGCCTCCGGAAACTGCGGCACCGGTATCGCCTTGCGTTGCCGTTCGCGTATCCGCCAGGCGAGCAACAAGCCCAGTGCCAGCGAATAGGTCAGCGGCCAGGGCAGCGCACTGACTTTGCTCAGCCACAAATAATGAATCGCCGCGAGGATGCCGATCAGGTAGATGTTGCGATGCAATTCCTGCCACTTGTGGCCGCCCAGTTTGCGTACCGCCCACGGGTTCGAGGTCGCGGCGAGCGGAATCATGAGTGCGAAAGCGGCGAAACCGACGATGACGAAGGGTTGTTTGAAAATATCCCGGGCGATCGCGTCGACCGAGAAGCCGTGGTCGAAGCCGATGAAGGCAAAAAAGTGCAGGGTTGCGTAGAAGAAGGTGAAGAGCCCGAGCATGCGCCGCAGGCGGAGCAGCCAGTGCCATTGTGTCCAGGCGCGGAGCGGCGAGATGCAGAGGGTCAGCAACAGGAAATTGAAAGTCCAGGTGCCGGTCCAGCGCTCGACGAACTCGGCCGGTTCGGGGCCGAAATCATTCGTGTAGGCTGCCCACAGCAGCCGGGTCAGCGGCAGAAGCGCAACGAAAAACAGCGCGACTTTGAGTTGGCCGATCGGCGGCGGGGCTTTTTGCTGGATCATCGTTGGTTGATTTTTGCGTGAATACATGCCGGCAAGGCTCCCACGCCAGGCAGTGGGCGCGGATCAGCCGGCGATGTAGCGTTCCAGTTCGGAAATGATCATCTGCTGGCTGTCGATGGTCGCCTTGACCAGGTCGCCGATCGAGACGATGCCGACAACCGTGCCGTCTTCGGCGAGGATGGGCAGGTGGCGGAAGCGTTTTTCGGTCATCAGCGCCATGCAGTCATCGAGTGTCGCGTCGGGCGTCACGTATGCAACCTTGTCGCTCATGATGTCGCGCACCAGTGTCTCTTTGGAGCTTTTTCCCTGCAACATGATTTTCCGTGCGTAATCCCGCTCGGTGAAAATGCCGACCAGTTGCTCACCTTCGAGGACCAGCAAGGCACCCACGTCATGCTGCGCCATCAGTGTCAGCGCATGAAACACGAAATCGGTTGGGGTCACGACAGCGAGCGGACGCTGCTTTTCTGCCAGCAATTGCTTGAGCGTTATCATGATTGAACTCCTCGGCGGGGGGTGAGCATTGCAGTCAGGGCAGTCTAGCCGTCAGTGGCGGCGCTGCCAAGACCGGAAAATAAAAAAGGCAGCCTCGGCTGCCTTTTTCCAAGTGCTGCCAGTCTAGCGAAGGCCGGCGGCGTATTCGGAAACGGCCTTGATCTCGGGGTCGGACAACTTGGCCGCGATCATGCGCATCATCTGTTCCGGGTCGTTGTTGCGTTCTTCCGAGCGGAAGGTTTTCCACTGGGCTTCGGTGTATTCCGGGAACTGCCCGGCGAGACGCGGGTACTGGTCAGGAAGCCCGGCGCCGGACGGGCCGTGGCAGCCGGCGCAGGCCGGGATGCCCTTCTTGAAATCACCCTGGCGCCAGAGCTTCTGGCCGAGAGCGATCTTGGCTTCGTCAGTGGCGGCGGCCGGCTTCAGTTTCTGGCTGGCGAACCAGGCGGCGACGTTGCGCATGTCCTCATCGGACAACGGAGCGGCCATGCCGCCCATGATGGCGTTGACGCGGGCGGCAGGCTTGTCATTGACCGACTTGAAGTTCTTGAGTTGCTTGTAGATATACGCTTCACCCTGCTGGGCGAGATGCGGGTTGGCCGAGGCAAGACTGTTGCCGTCGGCACCATGGCAGGCGATGCAGATCGATTCTGCGATGACCTTGCCCTTGGCGGGGTCAGCCTTGGCATGGGCTTCTTCAGCCGCATTGGTTGCAAAACTGGTGGCAAGAAGGATTGCCATTGCCGCTGTACGGATCATTTTCGAACTCCTAATGCGCGTTTTTGGGCGCTTTGGCCGGAACGGAAGTTACAAACCTGCTATTCTATATTAGTTCTTCGCCACCTTGGCGGCTCTTGAGAGTTTTTTATGCCTCTGTTTCAGCGGGCGGTTTTTCTTACCACCGTCGCTCATCTCCGTGATCTGCCGCAGGATGCCATCAGCGAAGTCGCCTTTGCCGGCCGTTCCAATGCCGGCAAGTCTTCGGCGATCAACACCCTGGCCGGGCGCGTGCGTCTGGCTTACGTCAGCAAGACGCCGGGTCGCACCCAGCATTTGAACTATTTTACTCTCGCCGAGGGCAAGTATTTCGTCGATCTGCCTGGTTATGGCTATGCCAAGGCGCCGGCAGAAATCCGCGCGCAGTGGGAAGGCTTGATCGGGCCTTACCTCAGCAAGCGGCAGCAACTCGCCGGCCTGGTCGTCATCATGGATATCCGGCGCCCGTTGACCGATCTTGATCTGCGCCTGATCGACTGGTTCCGGCCGACCGGGCGACCGATCCATATCCTGCTCTCGAAGGCCGACAAGGTGAGTCGTCAGGAGCAGACGAAAATCCTGCGTTCCGTGAAGGCGGAGCTGGCAACTTGGGGCGGGGCTGAGCTTTACTCGGTCCAGCTTTTTTCCAGCCTCAAAAAGGTCGGTGTCGACGAGGCGGAAGGCGTACTGGCGGGCTGGCTTGGCCTGGAAAACAAAGGGCCCCCGGATAAGGGGGGTCCGGGGGCCAAAATGCCTTAACGTGGTCAAGGCGCCCGCTCAGGGAGGTGAAGCGGGAGACAGCGCGTGCCATCTGCTGATTAAGACGTGGGTCAAAGCGAAAAGTTCCGCGCTGGAGCAGAGTTCTTTTATTTGATATCGACTTGAGGTTTTGTCATGAGTGTTTCCGGACGTTTTCCCGCAACCCGCATGCGCCGGATGCGGCGCGACGATTTTTCGCGCCGCCTGATGCGCGAGTCGACACTGACGGTCGATGATTTCATCTACCCGGTTTTTGTTCTCGAGGGCGAAGGGCGCAGTGAGAAAGTAGCCTCGATGCCGGGTGTCGAACGCCAGTCTCTCGATCTCCTGCTGAAAACCGCCGAGCGCGCGGTAAATCTCGGTATTCCGGCGCTGGCGCTGTTTCCGGTGATCGATGCATCGCTGAAATCTTCGGGTGCCGAAGAGGCATTCAACAGCCACGGCCTGGTGCCGCGCGTGATCAAGGCGCTGAAGCGCGAATTCCCGGATCTCGGCGTTATTACGGATGTGGCGCTCGATCCCTATACCAGCCACGGGCAGGATGGTCTGATCGACGAAACCGGCTATGTGCTGAACGACGAGACGCTCGAGGTGCTGGCGAAGCAGGCGCTTTGTCATGCCGAGGCGGGTGCCGATGTGGTGGCGCCATCGGACATGATGGACGGCCGTATCGGCCGCATTCGCGCCGAACTCGACGAGGGCGGGCAGATTCATACGCGGATACTGGCCTATTCGGCCAAGTACGCGT
>CAZGPO010000174.1:0-5256 GCA_964527745.1 uncultured Dechloromonas sp. | reverse complement strand
TGTCCCAGCACATCAAAATCGCCCTTGGCAAACGGGAGGCGTCCATATAGATCATCATGCAAACACGCCATCTCGTTTCGACACTCATCGCCGCCGGCCTCCTCTGCGCCTCGACGCTGGCCAGCGCCTACGATGCCGACTGGAAGCGTGGCCGGATCTATTACCGTAGCGTGTGCACGTCATGCCATGCTGCCCAGACCAGCGGCACGATCGCCCCGAGCGCGATGACCAAGGCCGAGTGGACCGCCTATATGCAAGCCGACAAACACGCCAAGGGCAAGGATTCGCTGAAGCACTATTTCAGCAAGTCCTACCGTGCCAGCATTCGCGCGCAGAACAAGGCAGCCGACAAGTATGCCGACCTGCCCGACGAAGAACTCGCCGCCGATCTCAAGGCTTTCGTGATCAAAGGCGCCAAGGACGGCGATGCTCCTGCCAGCTGTAACTGAAGCGGCGCGGTCAACGCGGAAATATCATGAAATTAACCATTGTCACGCTGCTCGGCAGCCTGTTGTTCGCCGGTGCATTGCACGCCGCCGAAGAACCGGCGCCGAGCAAGCTGAACACGACGGCCGACCATAGCAAGTTCAAGGAACTGCAGCGCGAATTCAAATCGGGGCCAGAGGTCACCAAGGTCTGCATCACCTGCCATACCGAGGCCGCCTTGCAGATTCACCGGACCAAGCACTGGACTTGGGAATTGCTAAATCCTGCAAGCCAGCAGCGCTTGGGCAAAAAACACGTCATCAACAACTTCTGCCTGTCTACCGGGACGAACCTGGGAACCTGCGCGACCTGCCACGTCGGCTATGGCTGGACGGATAGCAGTTTCGACTTCAAGTCGCAGGAAAATGTCGACTGCCTGATCTGCCATGACACCACCGGCGGCTACAAAAAACTCCCCGACGGAGGCTACCCGCCGGTCGTCGATACCGAGTCGCCTCCTGGATCCGGCAAGATCGTCAACGCAATCGACCTCGCCAGGATCGCCCAGAAGGTCGGCAAGAGCACCCGCGATACCTGCGGTGCCTGCCACTTCTATGGTGGCGGCAGCGACGGCGTCAAGCATGGCGACATGGATTCGTCGCTGGCCGCGCCGGAGAAGGAGCTTGATGTTCATCTCGATGCCCTCGGCCTCGATTTCACCTGCGCCACCTGCCACAAGACGTCCAGCCACGATGTGGCGGGCAGCCGTTATACGCCGGTCGGAAAAGACAGTGATGGCGCGCATATCCGCGGCAAGACGGACAAGACCAACCCCGCCACCTGCCAGTCCTGCCATGGCCAGGCAGCACACAAGACCGGCCGCCAGGCAGACAAGCTTAACCAGCATACCGGCACGGTCGCCTGCCAGACCTGCCACATTCCGCAATTCGCGCGCGGCGGCGTCGCCACCAAGACCGGCTGGGACTGGTCCACTGCCGGCAAACTGGACGCGGATGGCAAACCCATCCTGACCAAGGACGAACATGGTCATGTCATCTATGATTCCAGGAAAGGCGACTTTACTCTCGGCGAAAACATCACGCCGGAATATGTCTGGTTCAACGGCGACGTAACCTATACGCTGCTTGGCGACAAACTCGACACCAGCAACGGGGTTGTCAAGATCAACACGCTGGGCGGCAGTGCCGACGATGGCCGCTCGCTGATCTGGCCGATAAAAGTCATGCGCAGTACGGTGCCCTACGACCCGGTCAACAAGACACTGGTCAAGCCGCATCTGTCAGGTGATGACGACACCGCCTTCTGGACCAATTTCAATTGGGAAAAAGCCGTCGCAACCGGCATGAAAGCCTCTGGCATGCCGTTCTCGGGCAAGGTCGACTTCATCAGGAGCGAGATGTCGTGGCCGATCACCCACATGGTGGCACCCAAGGAAAACGCTGCCGCCTGCAACGAATGCCACACCAGGGGCGGTCGTCTGGACAAGGTTGAAGGAATCTACATTCCCGGTCGCGATGCCAACCCGACGGTCAACCTGGTTGGCTGGCTGCTCACCGCCCTAACGCTCGCCGGCGTCCTGCTGCACGGACTGATCCGCGTCATGCGCCGCAAGCACTGATTACAAGGCTGCCATCATGGAACGCATCTATATTTTCACCCGCTTCGAACGCTTCTGGCACTGGACCCAGTTCCTGCTGATCTTCGTCATGCTGCTGACCGGATTCGAGATCCACGGCAGCTACAAGATGCTCGGATACGAACAGGCCGGGCAGTTGCACGTAGCGGCAGCGTGGGCCTTGATCACGCTCTGGCTGTTCGCCATCTTCTGGCACTTCACCACCGGTGAGTGGCGCCAGTACATTCCAAGCTTCAAGAACATCGATCTCGTCATTCGCCACTACGTCTGGGGCATCTTTCAGGGCGAACCGCACCCGTTCAAGACCACGCGCGCGCGCAAGCACAATCCGATGCAGGCACTGGCCTATCTCGGGGTGAAAGTGCTGATCAACCCGCTGATCTGGATTTCCGGTCTCGCCTATCTGTATTACAGCGAACTGCGGACGGCCGGCATGACGCTCGATCTCGAAACGATTGCCACGCTCCATACCATCGGCGCCTTCATGATGCTGATTTTCCTGATCGTTCATGTCTATCTGATCACTACCGGCCATACCGTGACTGCCCACCTCAAGGCGATGATCACTGGCTGGGATGAAAGCGGCGAGGTTCAGGAAAGCCAGGCGCGCTGAAGCCTTCGCAACCTCCTGGTCGCCCCGAATGCAAAACGCGTTCGGGGCGTCGCACATTTTCCTGATGCCCGCGGATGCACGCAAATTGGCTGCATCCCTATAGAATGGGCGGCCAAATTATTGTCCGCGTGAATGTCCACCCGGCATTCCCGACCTGACAACAAATCCGGAGAGAACCGTGACTGCCCTGTTGCCGCAACCAGATCCCGAAGGCCTGCTCGAATATTCCGTGGTCTATACAGACCGTGCGCTGAACCACATGTCGCAACGCTTTCAGGGCGTCATGAAAGATATTTCGCGCATCCTGAAACAGGTTTACAACGCCAAGGCCGCCGCCGTCGTTCCCGGCAGCGGCACTTTCGGCATGGAGGCCGTCGCCCGCCAGTTTGCCACCGGCAAGAAGGTTCTGGTCATCCGCAATGGCTGGTTCAGCTTCCGCTGGACACAGATATTCGAGATGGGGCAGATTCCGTCGGCAAGCATCGTCCTCAAGGCCCGCCAGGTCGCTGACGGAAGCCAGGAACCGTTCGCCCCGCCGCCAATCGCCGAAGTCGTTGCAGCGATCCGCGAACAGAAGCCGGATGTCGTTTTCGCGCCGCACGTCGAAACCGCCTCCGGAATGATCCTGCCCGATGATTACCTGAAAGCCGTCGGCGAGGCGGTTCGTGCGGTCGACGGGCTTTTTGTGCTCGATTGCGTCGCCTCCGGAACAGTCTGGGTCGATATGGTCGCCAACGACGTCGACATCCTGATCAGTGCCCCGCAGAAAGGCTGGAGCGCCTCCCCATGTTGCGCGCTGATCGCCCTCGGCGAACGCGCCCGGGCACGGATCGATGCCACCACCAGCACCAGTTTCGCCTGCGACCTCAAGAAATGGCTGCAGATCATGGAAGCTTTCGAGAACGGCGGCCACGCTTATCATGCGACGATGCCAACCGATGCACTGGCCGCGATGCGCGACGTGATGCTGGAAACGGAAGCCTACGGGTTCGCCAAGGTCAAGCACGAGCAACAGGAACTCGGCCGCCGCGTCCGCCAGTTGCTCGTCGACAAAGGCTATCCCAGTGCCGCTGCCGCCGGCTTTCAGGCCCCAGGCGTGGTCGTCAGTTACACCACCGACCCGGATATCCAGTCTTCCAAAAAATTCGTCGCCGCCGGCTTCCAGACGGCTGCCGGCGTGCCTCTGCAATGCGATGAATCCGCCGATTTCCGAACTTTCCGCATCGGCCTGTTCGGGCTGGAGAAGCTGCACAATCCGGAACGCACGGTGGACAACCTGGCGCGGGCGCTCGATGCCGTTGCCTGACAGTCGCCAGCAAACACTCCTGCCGCGTCCGACGATCATTGCAATCGCCAGCGCCTTCCTGGCGCTTGCCAATGCCCCCTCTTTCGCCCAGACACAATCGCAGGACGCTTTCGAAAACTGCCTGACACGTCTACAACCGGCGGCGCAACGCAGCGGCGTTCGTGCCGACAGTTTCAGTCGTTTCACCCAAGGGGTGCAGGCCGACTTCGGCATTCTCGACAAGCTGAATTACCAGCCCGAATTTCGCTTGCCGATCTGGGACTACCTCGCCGCGCTGGTGGACGACGAGCGCATCGCCGACGGCAAGGCCAGCCTCGCCCGCTACGCCGATGTCCTGCAACGGATTCAGGCAACCTACGGCGTCGACCCGGCGACGGTCGTCGCGGTCTGGGGTGTCGAAAGCAACTACGGACGGATTACCGGGAAGTACCCGCTGGTCCAGGCGCTCGGCACGCTCTCATGTTTCGGCCGCCGCCAGAGCTATTTCCAGGGCGAATTCTTTGCCGCCCTGCGCATTCTTCAGCGCGGCGATATCGCGCCCGACCGGCTGACCGGTTCGTGGGCCGGCGCTTTCGGGCACACCCAGTTCATGCCCGCCACCTATGAGCGCCTGGCTGTCGATTTCGACGGTGACGGTCGCCGCGACCTGGTCGACAACAGCGACGACGCCCTGGCGTCTACCGCCAATTTCCTGCGCAAGGGCGGCTGGCAGAGCGATCTGCCGTGGGGCGCCGAGGTCCGGCTGCCCAACGGTTTCGATGAGGCCCTCGCCGGTCGCAAGAACAAGCGCCCGCTCGCTGACTGGGCCGCCAGGGGGCTGACGCTGGCCGATGGCCGCCCGCTGACCGCCAGCGGCCTCGCCCCGGACCAGGGCGTCGGCTTGTTGCTGCTGGCCGGACCACGCGGCCCGGCCTTTCTGACCACCCGCAACTTCGACGTGATCTACGGCTACAACGCCGCTGAAAGCTACGGTCTGGCCATCGCCCACCTATCTGACCGCCTGCGTGGCGGCGGGCCGTTCGTCACGCCGTGGCCGACCGACGATCCTGGCCTGTCGCGGGCCGAACGGCGAGAATTGCAGACCCTGCTGGTTGCGCGCGGCCATGACATCGGCGAGATCGACGGCATGCTTGGCGAGAAAAGCCGCACCGCGATCAAACAGGAGCAGCAACGACTCAACATGGAAGCCAGTGGTCGTGGCGGGCAGAAACTGCTCAAGGCACTGCGTCAGGGCAACTAAAACGTAACGATTGC
>CAZGPO010000173.1:0-5279 GCA_964527745.1 uncultured Dechloromonas sp. | reverse complement strand
CGCCGGGTAAATACCCGTTTGCTGCCTTCGCGTTCCGGCGCCAGGATGCCTTGGTCTTCCCAGAAGCGGATCGTGCGCGGCGTGATCGCGAACTCGCGGGCGAGATCGGAGATGGTGAAAGTGGTGGTGCTCTGGGCCAAAGAATCATCCTTGTCGATGGTGGCCAAGTAAATCAGAAGAAAGTTGTTTTTTCAATTCGCTACCGTATGGTAATTTGGATCTTTTGTCATTCAAGCACACTTCATGTCCCTGCATTATCCGCATCCCCACCCGCCGGCCGGCGGTCAGAGCATCGAAGTCGCACCGGGTGTCTTCTGGCTGCGCATGCCGTTGCCTTTTCAGCTCGACCATATCAATCTGTGGCTGTTGCGCGACGGCGACGGGTGGTCGATCGTCGATACCGGCTTCGCCAACGATGCCGTGCGCGACATCTGGCGCCCGGTGATCGCCGGACTGGATGGTCCGGTGCATCGCTTGATCGTCACGCACTTCCACCCGGACCACCTCGGCCTGGCGACCTGGCTGATGGAAGAGACGGGTGCGCAACTGTGGATGACCACCGGCGAGTTCCTGACCGCGCATGTCGTTTGGAACGAAGTCGGTGGGCACGGCGCGCGCTTCATGGTCGAACAGTTCCGCCAGCACGGGCTGGATGCCGGGCGTCTGGCCAAATTCGCGAAGCGCGGTTCGGGTTATCGCATGGTGGTCCCGGCTCTGCCAGAGCATTATCATCGCCTGAAGGCTGGCGACAGCGTTGTGGTCGACGGCAAAAACTGGCGAATTTTGATCGGCCATGGACACGCACCGGAACATATGGCGCTTTACTGTGGCGAACTCGGCGTGTTAATTTCCGGCGATATGCTTTTGCCGAAAATTTCCACGAATATCAGCGTATTCGCGGCAACGCCGGAGGCCGATTCGTTGAGCTGGTTTCTTGATTCGCTGGCTGAGATGGCCCGGGAAATGCCGGAAAAGACCCTGGTTTTACCCTCGCATGGCCTGCCCTTCACGGGAATACAGGCGCGGGTGGAGGCATTGCGTGCGCACCACGAAGACCGGTTGCGCGCACTGGAGGAGACTTGTGAAAATGCGCCGCAGAGCGCAGCCGGGTTGCTCGATACCCTTTTCGGACGAGCACTCGATACGCATCAAACCATGTTTGCCATGGGCGAAGCAATTGCCCATCTCAACCACCTTGAACAAGCCGGCCGGCTGTCGCGCAGCACCGACAACAACGGCGTAATTCGCTACACGCGGCGTCATCTCCACGCCGCGCACTGACAGAGGGACTTTAATATGTCGCAGAAAACCGAAGAAAAAGCCGAGAACCAGCCCGATCCGGCTGAAATGGCCAAGACCTACGCCGAAGTCGCCCAGCGCGCTTCGCGCCTGATTACTCAATTCATGGAAAAGAAGGCCAAGGAAGGCTACAACGCGCCGTCCGACGAGCTTGGCGTGGCCAAGGCCTTCATGGATCTTTCGTCGCGCCTGATGGCCAATCCGTACAAGATGGCGCAGACCCAGATGAACATGATGTGGGACTATTTTTCCCTGTGGCAGAACACTTCGATGAAGATGCTGGGGATGCCGGTTGCCACACCGATTGCCGCGCCCAAGAAGGGCGACAACCGCTTCAAGGACGAGGAGTGGGAACAGCATTTCCTGTTCGATTTCGTCAAGCAGTCCTACCTGATCACTGCCCGTCACCTGCACGATACCGTCGCCGGCACTGAAGGACTGGACGAAAACACCCAGCAGAAGGTCAATTTCTTCACCCGCCAGTACATCGACGCCCTGTCGCCGTCCAACTTCGCGCTGACCAATCCGCAGGTCTTCCGCGAAACCGTCAGCAGCCACGGCCAGAACCTGATCAAGGGCCTCAACAACCTGTTGCACGATGTCGAATCCGGCGACGGGCAACTGCGCATCCGGATGACCGACACCTCGGCCTTCGAAATGGGCAAGAACGTCGCCACGACGCCGGGCAAGGTGGTTTTCCAGAACGAGCTGTTCCAACTGATCCAGTACGACCCGACGACGCCGGAGCAGAACAAGAAACCCTTCCTGATCGTTCCGCCGTGGATCAACAAGTACTACATCCTCGACCTGCGCGAGAAGAACTCGATGGTCAAGTGGGCGACCGACCAGGGCCACACCACCTTCATCATGTCGTGGATCAATCCCGATGAGAAACTGGCCGCGAAGACCTTCGAGGACTACCTGCTCAATGGCTCGATCGAGGCGATCAACCAGGTTTGCGCGCAGACCGGCGAGAACAGCGTCAACATCGCCGGCTACTGCCTGGGCGGCACGCTGGCGATGACCACGCTGGCCTACATGACTGCCAAGAAGGACAAGCGCGCCGCGTCGGGAACCTTCTTCACGACCATGCTCGATTTCTCCGACCCGGGCGAACTTGGCGTTTTCCTCGACGAAGGCGCCGTTTCCGGACTGGAAAAGAAGATGCAGGAACGCGGCTACCTCGAAGGTTCGGAAATGGCCGGTACCTTCAACATGCTGCGCGCCAACGACCTGATCTGGTCCTTCGTGGTCAACAATTACCTGATGGGCAAGGACCCGTTCCCCTTCGACCTGCTCTACTGGAATTCGGACTCGACGCGCATGCCGGCGGCGATGCACAGCTATTACCTGCGCAACATGTACCTCGGCAACCTGCTCAAGGAGCCGGGCGGCCTGACGCTGGGCGGCGTCAAGATCGACATCAGCAAGGTCAAGACCCCATGTTATTTCATCTCGACCATCGAGGACCACATCGCCCCGTGGAAGAGCACCTACATGGGCGCCCGCCTGCCGTCCGGCCCGACCAAGTTCGTGCTCGGCGGCTCCGGCCACATCGCCGGCATCGTCAATCCCCCGGTCGCCAACAAGTACGGCTACTGGACCAACGACGCCACCGACGGCAATCTGCCGGAAAATCCGGAAGATTTCCTGGCCGGCGCCACGCAGAACGCCGGATCGTGGTGGACGCACTGGAACCAGTGGGTCACCGACCTGCCCGGTGGTTCCGCCAAGGTCAAGGCGCGCAAGCCGGAAGAAGGTACGCTCAAGGTCATCGAGGATGCCCCGGGCAGCTACGTCAAGTTCCGCCTGGATACGCAGAAGAAAAAGTAATCGACTGCTCACGTTCAAACAACGGGAGGCTACGGCCTCCCGTTTTTCGTGAACTTCCCGAACCGGCGCTGTCGAAAGCATACATATAGAAACGGAGATGCACCATGATGATCAGCGACTGCCCCGTGGTATCCGTCCATATCCCCCCAATCCTGCGTCACCTCGCCGAAGGCCGCGAAGAAATCATGGCCAGCGGCGAGACCGTCGGCGAGATTCTGGAAGCGCTCGGTCATGAGTATCCGGCCTTGGGCGAGTCCTTGCTTTGTACCGATGGCAGCCTGGCCGACGGCCTGGTGGTCTATTTTGGCGGCACCGTCCTGCATGGCCGCGAAAGCCTGACGATGCCGGTCGATCAGGAAGAAGTGGTCAGTATTGTCGCTGTCGCCAACCCGAGTTGCCCGACCGGACTGGTCCACGCAGGGGCTGCCGGGCATGTCGCGGTGCGTGACGAGGGTGAGGCGGTAATTTCCGTCGGCAACTGAAAATCGCTTGGCTATTCCGGTCGACCGCAAAATTGGAGTATTTTCGGCGGCGGCCGGTGGACCGTGGATTCAGCGTGACAGCAGCGGCAGTTTCGGCAGCGTCGGCCACTCGACGGAGTCGAGCATATTTTTGACGATCAGCCCGAGTTCGGTATCGCCGGTGATTTCGAGTTCGCGGTTGAAGAAGAGGGTGTCGGGGTCTTCCTGGCGCGCGAGCAGTTGCAGATAGGCCGAGAGATGGGCGGCGAAGGCAAGGTTGGGTTCGCGTTCAGCGCGGAAGACCGGGCGGAAGAGGCCGCCGCGATAGGTGAAGTGGGCGGTGCCGCCGGTGTCGCGGACATGGACGCGGAAGAGCTTGTCCTCGAGTGCGGTCAACTCGCTTTCGGGCAGCAATTTCATCTTGAGCGCCGCGTTGAGGCCGGCGACGAGGGCGAGGCCGTGCGGCCATTGCGGCAACTTCTGGCCGAGGGCGGCGACGAAGCCGGGCAGGCGGAATTTGGGGATGCTGAAGTCGCTCATGCGGTGGCTCCCAGGCGTTCGAGGGCTTGCGTGTGATGCTGGCGGATGCCGGCGTCGCCGAACCAGTAGCCGTCGACCTGGCCGCTGGCGTTCCACTGGCTACCGTCGACCTCGACCGGTTCACCCCGGCGGGCAGCGTCGAAGGCGGCAATGATCTCGTTGATGTGCTGCGCTTGCGGGCTGATACGGATGATGTCGATGTCGAGCTGGCGTAGCGTCGGCACTTCGTGCAGCAGATTGTAGCTTTGCGCCGATAGGGTCTGGATGCCGTTGATGCAGAGGAAGTCCTGCCCCTCGCGGGTTTTCAGCGTCAGGCCTTCGGGGTGGTCGAGGCACTTGAACTGGCAGTCGTCCTTGTTCAGGTCGTAGTGGCGGGCGGTGAAGCAACGCGCCGAGAAGGCGAGCGGCAGCTTGCCGTAGACGAAAACCTCGGTTTCGACGCCGGCCGGGCGGCTGGCGTGCAGGGTTTCGATCAGCGCACGCGTCGCTTCCAGCGGTGGTACCCAACGCTTCAGACCGTAGCGCGCATAGGTGGCGAGCGTCGCTTCGTTGTAGATGTTGAGGTGCGGGCCGGCGACGAAATCCTTGCCTTGCACGAGGTTGACCGCGCCAAGGTCGTTGGCTTCGATCATGCAACCGGCTTCGTCGATGAGCCGGCGCAGCGCCTTGAGGTCGCTTTCCGATTCGAGCAGGGCTTGGGCCGAGACGACGACTTCCTTGCCGGCATCGGTCAGATCGCGCGCCAGGCCGATCCAGTCGGTGGTGCGCAGTTGCTGGCGCCGCGAGCAGACCACTTCGCCGACGTAGATGATGTCGAGCGCCGGGTTCTGCGCCATCTCGGCGTAGAACTCGAGGACTTCCGCTTTTGGCCAGAACCAGAGCAGGGGTCCGAGAGAGAGTTTCATGTCGTGACTCCTTTCAGCGCCACGGTCGGTTGTAGGCGCCCAGCGTTGCCTGGCTGCCTTCGGAAACCTTGGTCAATTCTGTCTGCCAGGCCGGTTTCACGTGAAACTTCTCGGCGCCGCCGGCCAGCGAATCGAGCGCAGCGCGCAGGGTGCGGGTGACCTGCGCGACATAGGTCGGGCTGCGCTGGCGGCCTTCGACCTTGATCGCGCGGACGCCGATCCTGGCGATCTCGGGCAGGAT
>CAZGPO010000172.1:0-5294 GCA_964527745.1 uncultured Dechloromonas sp. | reverse complement strand
ACGAGACCGATCTGGCCGCTGCTGTTCCATTCATTGGCTGCCAGCCGGGCGACGCGCTCGTAGAGCCGCTCTTGGGTGCCGGGGCCGCCGACATCGAGGCACTGCAGGTCGGCGCCGCCGGGGTTCGAGGTGCGGCAGAGCAGGATGACGCCCTTCTCCTGGTAAGCCAGCCAGGGCTCGAGCGAATCGCGGCCCATGTAGGGGTTGACCGTGACGGCATCGGCCTGAAAGCGCTCGAAGGCTTCGCTGGCGTACTGCTCGGCGGTCGAACCGATGTCGCCGCGCTTGGCGTCGAGAATGACCGGGATGCCCGGATGCTTCTCGTGGATATGGGCGATCAGCGCCTCGAGCTGATCTTCGGCGCGGCAGGCGGCGAAGTAGGCGATCTGCGGCTTGAAGGCGCAGACCAGATCAGCGGTGGCGTCGACGATGGCGGTGCAGAATTCGAGTATGGCGTTATCGTCGCGCGCGCCGCCGCGCTTCAGGTGTGCAGGAAACTTCGCCGGATCGGGGTCGAGGCCGACGCAGAGCAGCGAGTCGTTCCTCCGCCAGGCGGCGGCGAGCATTTGGGTAAAAGTCATGCGGTGTCCTTTTTCGCTTCGGGCGGCAGGAAACGAGCGAATTTGTCGGGCAGCAGGCAGGTTTGCAGGCTGCGCTGGGTAAACAGAAAGCGGCCGTCGCAGACGAAGCCGAGTTCCTGCCAATCGACCTCCTTGTTCAGCAGCAGTGTGCATTCGATCAGTTCGCGGCGCGCCATGCGCTGGTTTTTCGTGAACAGGGCGAGCACCGCGCCGTCGAAGGCATTGCAGTCATGCAGGAAAAATGGATTCGCCTTGCGTGTGCGGCCATTGACGTAAATACGCGGGTGCAAATTAATCGGGAAAACACGGCCCCATTGCCACCAGTTGCTTTCGTCGAATGGCCTGACGCGGCGGGCGAGCAGTTCGTCCTTGTGCTTTTCCAGATGCGGGTGCTTGACACCGTACAGCATGCGCCGCGTTTCGCCGGTCTCAACCGTTTTCGAGCAAACGAACTCCATGTTGCCCTTGGGGTGCGTGAAAATGTTGTCGGCCCCGGAAACGGCACCAACCTTGACGGAGAACACGTCGGCAAAGCGCACGCTGTAATTGTCGCGCAGGAACATCAGCTGGCCATCGACTTCGACAAAGCGGCGACCGTCGGCCATCTGGCGGTCCATGCTGCCTTTCTCGAAGCGAAAGATGGCGCAGTTCGGTGTGTGCTCGCCGAAAACGCGGGTATCGCCGGTCTCGTAGAAATGCGTGATACTGCCTTGTTCAAAGAGCCAGGCGTTGAGTTTCTTGGCGGCGGTCAGCTTGATGAACTCGCGCGGCACGATGAAAACCAGTTCACCGCCCGGCTTCAGGTGGCGGACACACTTTTCGATGAAGAACAGGAAGAGGTTGCTCCGGCCATCGAACAGATCGGATTTCAGCCTTTTTTTCGTGTCGACCGCAACGTCCTGAAAACGGACGTAAGGCGGGTTGCCGACGATGGTGTCGAACTGCTCGGCGAGCGGGTAATCGAAAAAGTCGCGCACCTCGGCGCCCCTGGGAGCAACGCGCGGGTCGATCTCGATGCCGACGCTATCGGGATGTCTCTCCCGGAGCAACTGAAAGAAAGCACCATCGCCGGCCGCCGGTTCCAGCGCCCGCCCTTTGTTGCGGCACAGATCGAGCATGAATTCCACCACGCTGGGCGGCGTGAACACCTGGCCGAGTTGTTCGACGTTGCGGCTCATTTTTTTCCGGCATGCGCGTTCTTGGCCGCCGCACCCTGCTCCCGCGCCTTCTTCTCCCAGTAGCGCTCGTTCTTGCTTTCGTCGACGAAACGGTAGCGGCCGTACAACTCGCAGCCCTTCATGCCGGGATTGCACGGCAGGTTGTTGACCTTGCTGCAACGGTCGTTGATCTCGTGCGGGCAGCCCCAGCTTCCGGCCATCTCAGCCCGCCTTGCCCCAGGAGTCCTTCAGCGTCACCGCCCGGTTGAAGACCGGCTTGCCCGCCTGCGAATCCACCGGGTCGGCGATGAAATAGCCGTGGCGCTCGAACTGGAAACGCGCTTCCGGAGCGGCGTCACGCAGGCAGGGTTCGAGTTGGGCGGTGATGACCGTCCGGGAACCCGGGTTGAGATCATCGAGGAAATCGCGCTCCAGCTCCGGCGCATCGCCCTCGCGACGGGCGCCGGGGGCGGTGAACAGGCGTTCGAACAGCCGAACCTCGGCCGGGTAGGCGTGGGCCGCCGACACCCAGTGCAGGTTGCCCTTGACCTTGACACTGTCGGCACCCGGCGTGCCGGATTTGGTTTCCGGCAAATAATTGCAGTGGACCGCAACGACCTTGCCGTTGGCGTCCTTGTCGCAGCCGGTGCATTCGACGATGTAGCCATATTTCAGGCGCACCTTGTTGCCGGGGAAGAGGCGGCGGAATCCCTTTTCCGGGACTTCCTGGAAGTCCTCGCCTTCAATCCACAGCTCGCGGCCGAAGGGCATGGTGCGCGTGCCGAGTTCCGGGTGCAGCGGATGATTGGTGACCGAGCAGTCCTCGAACTGGCCTTCGGGGTAGTTGTCGATGATCAGCTTGAGCGGATCGAGCACGGCGACGCGGCGCTGGTCGGACTCGTTCATCACTTCACGCATCGCATCTTCAAACAGCACGTAGTCAATCAGCGAATCATTTTTGGAAACGCCGATGCGCTCGGCGAACAGGCGGAAACCTTCGGCCGAGTAACCACGGCGGCGGGCGCCGACCAGCGTCGGCATGCGCGGGTCGTCCCAGCCGTCGACGTGCTTTTCCTCGACCAACTGGATCAGCTTGCGCTTGGACAGCACGACGTAGGTCAGGTTGAGGCGCGAGAATTCGATCTGCTGCGGCAGCGGGCGTTGCAGCAGGCCGCCTTCGGCCAGGCGTTCGAGCAGCCAGTCGTAGAACGGGCGCTGGTCCTCGAATTCCAGCGTGCAGATCGAGTGCGTGATGTTCTCCAGCGCATCTTCGATCGGGTGGGCGAAGGTGTACATCGGATAGACGCACCACTTGTCGCCGGTGTTGTGATGCGTGGCGTGGCGGATGCGGTAGATCGCCGGGTCGCGCAGGTTGATATTGGGTGCCGCCATGTCGATCCTGGCGCGCAGGATGTGCGTGCCGTCAGCGAATTCACCAGCCTGCATGCGCTTGAACAGATCCATGTTCTCGGCGGCGCTGCGGCTGCGGAACGGCGAATCCTTGCCGGGCTGGGTCAGCGTGCCGCGATTGGCGCGCATCTCTTCGGCCGACTGGCTGTCGACATAGGCGTGACCAGCCGAAATCAGGTATTCGGCAAAGGCGACCATCCAGTCGAAATAATTGGAGGCGTAGTAGAGGTTGCTTTCGCCGCCCTTTTCCCACGAGCAACCCAGCCATTTGACTGAATCGACGATCGAATCGACATATTCCTTCTCTTCCTTTTCGGGATTGGTGTCATCAAAACGCAGGTGGCAGCGACCGCCATATTGTTCGGCGAGGCCGAAATTAAGCAGGATCGACTTGGCGTGACCGAAGTGCAGGTAGCCGTTCGGTTCGGGCGGGAAGCGGGTGCGAATTCTGGCCGGGTCGAGCGGCCCGCTGGCGTGGTCGGCTGCAGTGCCGGGCTGGCCGGCCCAATGGCGCTGGCTGTGCTTGCCGGCAGCGAGGTCGGCCTCGACGATGTTCCTGATGAAATTGGCGGCAGAGGCCGGCTCTGGCTGGGCGGTCGGATGGTTGGGGCTGCTCACGTTAAAACCTCTCGGCGGAATCGCGCTATTTTAACCGGCAGCGGCCCGCGAAACGCTACAATTGCCGCACATGTCAGCCCTGCCCAACCTCACCGCCCTGAACTTCCTGGCCGTCGGCGCCGGCGCTGCGCTGGGCGCCTGGCTGCGCTGGCTGCTCGGGGTCGCCTTGAACCCCATGTTGATCGCCTTGCCGCTCGGCACGCTGGTGGCCAATGTGCTTGGTGGTTACCTGATCGGCGCCGCCGTCGGCCTGTTTCATCTCAATACCGATTTGCCGGCAGCCTTCAAGCTCTTCGCGATCACCGGTTTCCTTGGCGGCCTGACGACCTTCTCGACCTTTTCGGCCGAAGTCGTCGAACGCCTGCTGGCCGGCCAGCCGGCCTGGGCCATCAGCCTCGCCGCGCTGCACCTGGCCGGATCCCTGACGGCAACCTGGCTCGGCCTGCTGACGGTCGGGGCGACCCGGATCTGGGGCTGAGGTTCGAAAGCCTCGGTTACGGTCGACGCCGGAAATTGCCTAAAAACTGAAGACCCAATAACCGGGTGAATTCAGTCTTGCCAACCCGCCTGCGATCCCGGCGCCGTGAGGACGAATTAATCAGCGTTCCCTAGCTCGCCGCCACGGAGCATTGCCGAACTGGGTGACCAGAAAATCGACCATCGCCCTGATCTTCGGCGATAGATTGCGGCCACTCGGATAAGTCGCATACAGCGGCACCGGCTCGACGTGGTGTCAGTCGCGCAGGATCGGGACCAGCTCGCCACGATGGATGGCGTCGCCGACGATCACATCGGTCAGGCGCGTGATGCCAACCCCGGCGATCGCCAGTTGCAAAACCGTTTCCGCGTCTGAGCAGTCGCATTACGGCAAGCGGGAGCGCAGCCACAATCTTCCGGCGGTGATAGACTGTTCGTTGAATCACTATCCCGCCCCAGGAGATCCGCATGAGCAACCCGCAAGACGAGTCCGGCGTCCTCGCCGCCCTGATGCAACGTTTCGAAACCCAGCGCCTGCCCCGGCTACTGGAGATCCAGGCCAAGGCCGATGCCGGCGAGAAGTTGCCTGACTATGACCTTGCCTTCCTTGAGGAAGTGATGGCGGATGCCGTGAGCAACGGCCCGCTCTTCAGCGACCACCCCGAGTATCAAGCCCTGGCGGTCAAGGTCGTCGGCCTCTACAAGGAAATCAGCGAGAAGGCGCTGGCCAACGAGAAGGCCGGCTAAACGCCGGCCCTCGGGGTACTTGATCGTGGCGCGGAGTCAGACGACGTAGAACAGGATCGCGATGAAGTGCATCAGGCTGCCGGCGATCACGAACAGGTGCCAGATGCCGTGCCAGTGCCGGAAACGCTCGTCGAAGGCGAAGAAGACGATGCCCACCGTGTAGAACACGCCGCCCGCCGCCAGCCAGACGAAGCCGGCGGTCCCGAGGTTTTCCAGCAGCGGCTGGACCGCCACCAAGACGATCCAGCCCATCACCGCATAGATCACCAGCGACATTACCCGCGCCTCCGAGCGCGGCTTGATC
>CAZGPO010000171.1:0-5368 GCA_964527745.1 uncultured Dechloromonas sp. | reverse complement strand
GCATCCGCGAGATCGAGTTCATCGCCCAGGTTTTCCAGCTTATTCGCGGCGGACGCGACCCGGCACTGCAGATTCGTCCGACGCTTTCGGTCCTCAAACTGCTGGCAGAGCGCCGGCTGATCCAGAGCGAAACCGAAGACGAATTGCGCGAGGCCTACATTTTCCTGCGCCGTCTCGAACACCGCCTGCAATATATCGAGGACAAACAGACGCACATGCTGCCGACAAACCCGGCCGACCAGGCAAGCACTGCCCGCAGCATGGGGTTTGCCGACTGGCCGGCCATGCTTTCCGCGCTCAACGCGCATCGCGAGAAAGTCAGCCGCCATTTCGAGCAGATCTTTTCCGACCCCGAAGCCGGCGAGCATCCGCTGACCGGCCTGTGGATGGGCCAGCTCGACGACGACAGCGCCATCGAAGCGTTCGGTGAACTCGGTTACCGGCAGCCGCGGGATGCCATCACCCGTCTTGCCGAGCTGCGTTCATCGAACCGCTATCTGCAACTGCCGACCACCAACCGCTCGCGCCTCGATGCCATCGGGCCGCGCCTGATCGAGGCCGCCGGCGCCACCGCCAATCCGGACACGACGCTGGCACGCGGCCTGAACTTCATCGAAAGCATCAGCCGCCGCGGCGCCTATCTGGCCCTGCTGCAGCAATATCCGATGGCGCTGCGCCGCGTCGCCGACATGGTCTGCGCCTCGTCGTGGGCCACCGACTACCTTGGCCGCCACCCGCTGCTGCTCGACGAACTGCTCGATCCGCGCCTCTACGACATCGCCACCGACTGGGCCAACTTCCGCGAGGAACTCCGGCGCAGCCTGGCCGACCATGCCGACGACACCGAACGCGAGATGGATATCCTGCGCGAAATGCACCACGCGCAGATATTCCGCCTGCTGGCTCAGGATCTGGCCGGACTGCAGACCATCGAGACACTGTCCGACCACCTCACCGAACTGGCCGACATCATCGTCCAGGAAACGCTCCCGCTATGCTGGGGAACGATCCGGAAGCGGCATTGCTCGACACCGAAATTCGCGGTCATCGGCTACGGCAAGCTGGGCGGCAAGGAACTCGGCTACGTCTCGGACCTCGACCTGGTTTACCTCTACGACGACCCCGACCCCGATGCGGAAGAAAACTACGCCCGCCTCGGCCAGCGCCTGAACACCTGGCTGTCGAGCCAGACCTCGGCCGGCATCCTGTTCGAGACCGACCTGCGCCTGCGCCCGAACGGGGATTCCGGCCTGCTCGCGGTGTCCGTCGATTCGTTCCGCGATTACCAGCTCGACAAGGCTTGGGTCTGGGAGCACCAGGCGCTGACCCGCGCCCGCTTCTGCGCCGGCGACCCGGCCGTCGGCGCCCGCTTCGAGGCGATCCGCTGCGAAATTCTCTGCAAGCAGCGCGATCCGCTGAAGCTGAAAGAAGAAGTCGTCGCCATGCGCCAGAAAATGTATGACGCACACGCCTCGAAAAGCGAGGCCCTGTTTGATCTCAAGCACGATCCCGGCGGCATCATCGACGTCGAATTCATCGTCCAGTATCTGGTTCTCGGCTACGCCCATCAGCATCACCGCCTGACCGGCAACCTCGGCAACATCGCGCTGCTCAGGATCGCCGCCGAGCTCGGGCTAATTCCGGCCGACCTGGCGGCAGCCGCCGGCAACGCCTACCGGGAATACCGCCGCCTGCAGCACGCCAAGCGCCTGAGCGCCAACCCCAAGGGCTACAGCGAGCGTGAGGGCATCGAGAAACACATTGCCGCGGTCAACCTGCTGTGGAAGACGATTTTCGACTAATAAACCAAAAACGCGGCGACAGCCGTCAGCGCACCGGCGCCATGCCCCATTCGGCAACGCCTTCCGGCAAATGGATCGCCTCGAAGCCCTGCTGTTTCAGCAGCAGCACCGCATCCCGCGCCATCAGGCAATACGGACCACGGCAGTAGGCAACGATGGTTTTTCCCTGCGGCAACTCGGCAAGACGGGATTTCAGTTCCTCGATCGGCATCGATTGCGCATAGGGCAGATGCGCTGCCTCGTACTCTGCCGACGGCCGCACGTCGAGAACAACGACACTGCCCGTTTTCGCCATCCTGACCAGTGAATCGCGATCCTGCGGCGTCAGTTCGCGCGGATCGCTGGTCAGCTGCGCCAGCGCCATTTTCAGCTCGACCAGGCGATCTTCAGCCAGCGAGCGGATCGCCACCCAGAACTCGGCCACCTCCCGGTTGGCGATCCGGTAGATCACATTCTTGCCCTGTCTTTCCGTTTCGACCAGATGCGCCGAGCGCAGCTCGCGCAGATGTGCGCTCGCCAGCTTCATGCTGATGGCCGCCTCGCGGGCCAGGGTGTCGACGGTCTTTTCACCCTGGCAGAGCAGTTCGATGAGTTCCAGCCGCTTCGGACTGCCGGCCGCCTTGCCGATGCGGGCCACCTGCTCGTAGAGCAAATCCTTGAAACGTCGCGTATCGTTCATGATGCTGAATCTAAGCGGGCAAGGAAGCAGTGTCAAATCGTCTTGACAGCAGTCATCCTTTTGCCTAGATTGATCCAACGATTCTTAGATTGTTTGAAATCGAGAACTCTCCCATGCACACATTGACTTCCCTGACCAACACCATCGCCCTTGTATTCCTCATGCTGGCTTCCACGTTGGCACATGCGGACGACAAAGGTGAGGCCATCAAGGCCATGGAGGATTATCTCGCCTTCGTCGATTACGGAGGCGCCACAATTTTCCCCGAGCAGATACCTGCCGAAGACTGGAAGCGGTTCCATGTAATCGATGCCCGCGACAAGGCCCAATACGACAAGGAGCATATCCCCGGCGCCACAAATCTCGAATGGCGGCGTGTGTTGGAGAAGCGTGACGCGATTCCCCGCGACAAGCCCGTGCTGATCTACTGCAATACGGGCTCGCTCTCGGCCCAAGCAGGTTTTGCCCTGCGTGTGGCCGGTTACGAGAACGTCCGCATCCTGCAAGGTGGCTTTGCCGAGTGGAAAGCGAAGGGTGGATTCGACGCATCGTCCCGACCGGCCAGTAGATCGCCAAATTGAGCGGTCGCTAACCAAAAGATAGATGACGCCCGCCGACTATGATGCCTGGTACGACACACCGCGCGGCCGCTGGATCGGTGACCGTGAGTTCGCGCTGCTGGCACGCCAGCTGGGTGCCAGACCAGGAGAAACGCTGCTCGATGTCGGTTGTGGCACCGGTTATTTCTCGCGACGCTTTTCCCGGGAGGCGGGCTTGATGGTCACGGGAGTCGACATCGCGCCGGACATGCTCGACTTGGCACACCGCAAGGCACCGGAAATTGCCGTGGCACAAGCCGACGCGGCATGCCTGCCCTTTGTCGACCACGCCTTCGACCATGTCGTTGCCGTGACTTCGCTGTGTTTTGTTGCCGACGAAGGTCGCGCACTGAGCGAAATGACGCGCGTGGCACGGCGGCGTGTCGCGCTCGGCCTGCTCAATCGCCGCAGCCTGCTGTATTGGCAAAAAGGCGGCGATGAACGCGGCGGTTATGCACGAGCGCGCTGGCATTCCCGTTCCGAAGCCCGGGAGATGCTTGCCGGCGTCGGACTACAGAGAATTCGGGTGGCCAGTGCGATATTCCATCCCGCCGGCGGTTGCGTGGCGCAAGCGCTCGAAGCGCGACTCCCTTCCTCGCTGCCATTCGGCGGCTTTCTCGTAGTTACCGGCACTCCACATTCCGGCTGTTTGCGAAGCAAACCAGGGAATCGACCACAATGAACATCCGTCTGCTCATTGTCTGCGCTTTGCTGGGCAGTGCCAGTCTGTTTGTCCGCGCCGAAGATGGCCCTATTTGGACCCATCGCGCCGCCCAAGGCGCCGTTGTACTTACCGCCAATCCGCTGGGCAGCGAGTCACGCATCGCTTTTTACGGTGCGCGCGGTTTCCCCGAGGCGACAATCCTGCCCTATGCGCAAGCCTGCGGTTTTTCATTCGGCATGCAGAATGGCAGTGCGAACAAGTTGACCACCCGCCTGGCCGACTGGCATGCGGTCAGCGCCGACGGCAAGCATGTTGCGCTACGACTTCCGGAAGCATGGGATATGGAGTGGGTGAAATCCGGGGTGTCGGAAGCTGCCCGCATCGCCTTCCGCTGGGCGCAGTTCCAAAGCGAAAACACATTCGAACCAGGCGACTGGATCATGGGCATGGCGACGCTGGAAGTTCCGCCATCCGGCACGTTCCGCCTCGTAGCCCGCTATCGCGATGACAAGGGAAATCATGAAATCGTTCTTGACAAGCTCTCCTGTGCCAAAGACTGAGCGCCGTCGTTTCCTGTACGCCAGCGCTGGTCTTGGTTTACTGGCGCTTACCCCGATGCTGCGTGCGCAAGGCCGTGGCATGACCGCCCTACCCGCCCCCATGCCTGCGCCGGCTTTGCGCCTGCCGGACAACGATGTTAAGCCGGT
Organism: uncultured Dechloromonas sp.; assembly: GCA_964527745.1. Lineage (GTDB taxonomy): Bacteria > Pseudomonadota > Gammaproteobacteria > Burkholderiales > Rhodocyclaceae > Azonexus. Next base: position 917 of record CAZGPO010000171.1, on the reverse strand, counting down.
CGATCTCGCCGGCTATCGTGGCAAGGTGGTGCTGGTTAACTTCTGGGCGACTTGGTGCCCGCCCTGCCGCAAGGAATTTCCCTCGCTCGCCCGCGTACGCAAACGCTTCAAGCCCACCGAGTTCGAAGTGCTCGCCGTCAATGTCGGCGAAGACCCGGACATGGTGTTTTCCTTTACCGGCACCACTGAATTTCCGGTGCTGTTCGACCGCGACTCGAAGGCGATGGGTGCCTGGCCGGTCAAGGGATTACCGACCACTTTCCTGGTCGACCGCCAGGGACGGCTGGCCCTGAAGGCAGTCGGCGGCCGTGAGTTCGACGACCCCGAGATCGTCGCCATCATCAAGCAACTACTGGATTCTTAGGAGCACATGCCATGACCGAGAAACTCGCGACGCGCTGCGTCCATGCCGGTGAACTGGTCGATAGCCACGGCTCACCGCACACGCCGATTTACACCACCACGACATTCAAGTTCGCCTCGACCGCCGATCTGCTCGATGTGGTCGATGGCAGGAAAGCCGGCAGCCTCTACACCCGGTACGGGCTCAACCCGACCATCGCCAGCCTCGAAGCCAAACTGGCCGCTCTCGAAGGCGCGCAGGCGGCCTGGGCCTTCTGCTCAGGCATGGCTGCGGAATCGGCCCTGTTCCTGACGCATGGGCGCAAGGGCGTCATCTGTCTCGGCGACGTCTACGGCGGCACGCTGGAATTCCTCGCCAGTCAACTGCCGCTGCTCGGCATTCGCACGCATCTGTTGCTTGGCGACGACATGGCGCGGCTCGATGCGATTCTCGCCGAGGGAAGTGAACTGGTGTTCCTCGAAACACCGACCAACCCGACCCTCGAAATCTTCGATATCCACGCCATTGCCAAAATGGCCCACGCCCACGGCGCGAAGCTGGCGGTCGACAATAC
>CAZGPO010000170.1:0-5384 GCA_964527745.1 uncultured Dechloromonas sp. | reverse complement strand
AGCGGCTGGTCAAGCAGAAAATCTCCAAGCAGGACATGGCGCGCATGATCGGCGCTTCGCGCGAAATGGTCAGCAAGGTCATGCGTGACCTCGAGGTCGGCGGTTACATCATTTGCGACAGTGACGTGATCACCATTACCGGGGCTTGATCCTTGGGTGCTCGTACCGCGACCCGCGCAACACCGAGTCAGTTGCCGGAGAAGATCGGCAATTTGCTGCGCGAGTCGCGCTGGCTGGCCTTGGGTGCCGTTGCGCTGTTTCTGTCAATGGCGCTGTGGGGTTTCCACAAGGATGATCCGGGCTGGTCGCATGCCGTCGTTTCCGGAAAGCTGCACAACCCGACCGGCCGCCTCGGCGCCTGGATCGCCGACCTGATGCTCTATGTCTTCGGATTCTCGGCCTGGTGGTGGATCGTATTGCTGGCCATGATCATCTGGTGGGGATTCCGCCGTCTCCATTCGCCACTCTGGCACGCTGACCGGCGTCCGCTGTACATCGCGCTGACCGGATTCGTCCTGCTGCTGGTCGCCAGCTCGGCGCTCGAAGCCCTGCGTTTCCATTCGCTCGCGGCCGAACTGCCGCTGGCGCCTGGCGGCATGCTCGGCTTGGAGGCGAGTCGCCTGCTCGCCCACCACCTCGGCTATACCGGTTCGACCTTGCTGTTGCTGGCGGCGATGGCAGCGGGCTGGAGCATCTTTTCAGGCATGTCCTGGATCAGGGCTTTCGAAGTTCTGGGTGGCGTCATCGAATCGGTCGCCGGCTTTTTCTATGGCCTGCTGGATGCCTGGCGCGACCGCCGGATCGGCCGCGAAGTCGCTTTGCAGCGCGAGGAGGAGGTCGAGGTCGAGAAGCGCCGCGTCGAATTGCACGATCCGATCGTCATCGAGAAGACGGTACCCGAGGTGCCGGTTTCGAAAAAGGCCGAGAAGCGCATCGAGCGCGAAAAGCAGGTCGCCCTGTTCCCCGAGGTCATCGTTGGCGGGCAACTGCCGCCGCTGCGCCTGCTGGATCCGGCGCCGCCGGCCACCGAGACGGTCAGCCCGGAAACGCTGGAATACACGTCGCGCCTGATCGAGCGCAAGCTGGCCGACTTCGGCGTCCAGGTCAAGGTGCTGGCAGCGATGCCGGGGCCGGTGATTACCCGTTACGAGATCGAGCCGGCCGTCGGCGTCAAGGGCGCGCAGATCGTCAATCTGGCGCGTGACCTGGCGCGTGCGCTGGCCATGGTGTCGATTCGCGTCGTCGAAACGGTGCCTGGCAAGTCGTGCATGGCGCTCGAACTGCCTAATCCGAAGCGTCAGGTGGTCAAGCTCTCCGAGATCATCTCGAGCAAGCCCTACAACGACATGAGCAGTCCGCTGACCGTCTGCCTCGGCAAGGACATCGGTGGCCAGCCGGTCGTTGCCGATCTGGCCAAAACCCCGCACCTGCTGGTCGCCGGCACCACCGGTTCGGGCAAGTCGGTCGGCGTCAATGCGATGATCCTGTCTATGCTCTACAAGGCCGAGCCAGATCACGTGCGCCTGATCATGGTCGACCCGAAAATGCTCGAACTGTCGATCTACGAAGGCATCCCGCACCTGCTGGCGCCGGTCGTCACTGACATGAAGCAGGCAGCCAACGCATTGCATTGGTGCGTGACCGAGATGGAGAAACGTTACAAGCTGATGTCGGCGATGGGCGTACGCAATATCGCCGGCCTCAACCACAAGATCAAGGAAGCCGAAAAGCACGGCCAACATATTCCGAACCCGCTGACCCTGACGCCGGAAACGCCCGAGCCGCTCAAGTTCATGCCGTATATCGTCGTCATCATCGACGAGCTGGCCGACCTGATGATGGTGGTCGGCAAGAAGGTCGAGGAGCAGATCGCCCGCCTCGCCCAGAAAGCACGCGCCTCGGGCATCCACCTCGTGCTGGCGACCCAGCGTCCGAGTGTCGATGTCATCACCGGCCTGATCAAGGCCAATATCCCGACTCGGCTTTCGTTCCAGGTGTCGAGCAAGATCGACTCGCGCACCATCCTCGACCAGATGGGCGCCGAGGCGCTGCTTGGGCAGGGCGACATGCTCTACCTGGCGCCCGGCACCGGCTATCCGACTCGCGTCCACGGCGCCTTCGTTTCCGACGACGAAGTACATCGCGTCGTCGAGCACCTGAAAACCCTGGGTGCGCCGGAATACGTCGAGGATATCCTCAATGGCGCCGCCGGCGACGACGAGGAAGGCAGCGAGGGTGGCGGCAATGGTGGCGACGCGGAAAGCGATCCGCTCTACGACCAGGCGGTCGATATAGTGCTCAAGAACAAGCGCGCCTCGATTTCGCTGGTCCAGCGCCACCTGCGCATCGGCTACAACCGTTCGGCGCGCCTGATCGAGGCGATGGAAAAGGCCGGGCTGGTGTCGTCGATGGATGGGCGGGGAGGGCGCGAAGTCCTGGCGCGCCGCGAAGCCGAATGAAATTTGTCGCAAAAACGCTGTTGACCGCAACGGCCGTTTTTTTCCCGCTGCTCGCCGAGGCCGGCGCGGTCGACCAGCTGCATCAGTTCCTCGGCAGCACGCGCACGCTCAAGGCCGATTTCTCGCAACTGGTGATCGGCAAGAACGGGCGCAAGCCGCAGCAGTCTTCGGGGGTCGTCGCCATCTCGCGGCCCGGCAAGTTGCGCTGGGATATCCAGAAGCCCTACCCGCAGTTGATCGTCGGCGACGGCGAGAAAATCTGGATCTACGATACCGAGCTCAAGCAGATCACGGTACGCCAGGCCGGGCAGGCCATCAGCGGCTCCCCGGCGGCGCTGCTCGCCGGTAGCAACGAACTGGAAAAGAATTTCACGCTTACCGAAGCGGGCACGGCGAATGAGCTGAACTGGGTCGAGGCGACGCCCAAGGCCGGCGACAGCGGTTTCGAGAAAGTCCGCCTCGGCTTTGCCGGCAAGGATCTTGGCGCAATGGAGCTTTACGACAGCTTCGGCCAGACGACCCATATCCGCTTCACGAACCTCGAACGCAATCCGGCGCTGCCGGCAGCAACCTTTCAGTTTACGCCGCCGGCCGGGGTCGATATCGTCGGCGAATAGCCGGACTTTGTTCAGGTGGTGTCAGGCGGAAAGCTCAGTTCGATGCCGTTGCCTGCCGGGTCGCGGAAAAAGACTTGACGCCGGACATTGCCCTGGCCTCCGCATTCGGTGAATCTGATCGCATGCTGTTCGAGCCGGTTGTGGAATTCCGGCCAGTTTTCGCAGGCGAAGGCAACATGGTCGAAGGTCAGATCCGAGCCGCTGCGCCGAATTTCGCCAGCGACCGCTTCCGAGAGATGCAGCACATCCCGTTCGCCCGCGTATAGCCAATAGCCAAAGGACGACAATGGCCGCGGGCCTAACTGCAGTCCGACAACCGAGACGTAAAAGTCACACAAGACCGCAACGAGTTCGCGCTCAGCGCGGATGTTGTAGTGCGCCAGTCCGTTAATTGGCATGATCCTGTGGCGATCCGCTCAGTGGCCGTGCTGCCTATTTGTGAGCTATCGGCTTGTCGGTAAAGACGTAATCCTTGAGTTCCTTTGAGAAACTCGGGTCGCGGCGGCGAATCCACTCCAGCACCATGGCGGCGTGTTCCTTTTCCTCGTCGCGGTTGTGTTCGAGAATCGCTTTGAGTTCCGCATCCTTGCAGGCATCGGCGCGCTGGTTGTACCAGTCGACGGCTTCCAGTTCTTCCATCAGCGAAACGATGGCGCGGTGCATGTCGCGCGTTGCAGCGGACAGTTCTTCTATGGGTTCGTGATAACCGACACTGGACATTTCGTTCTCCTGTTGATTTCGGGCTTTGCAGCCTAAAGTGTAGCTTGAAGGTGCAGCTTGCGGAAACGAATGAGTCGATAAGACGCTATGACTGACGTAACCGGGTGAATAGAAGCCCAGATCACGCTGCCGAGCAGCGGAATGCTGGCGGTCGGCACCAGCGGCATCACGAACCAGGGAGCGAAAGCAAGGTTTTTGTTGGTTGGCGGCTTGTAAGTCGGTGCGACGTCATCGTCGCTGGATACAATGTAACGATGTCCGAAGATCTATTTTCCTCAAATGCCAATCAACGTGCGCTTGCTCCGCTCGCCGAGCAGTTGCGCCCGCAAACACCGGATGAGGTGATCGGTCAGCAACATCTGCTCGGGCCGGGCAAGCCGTTGCGTCTGGCTTTTGCATCCGGGCAGCCGCATTCGATGATCCTCTGGGGGCCACCGGGTGTCGGCAAGACGACGCTGGCACGGATGATGGCCACGCAGTTCCAGTGCGAGTTCATTGCGCTGTCGGCGGTGTTCTCCGGCATCAAGGAGGTGCGCGAGGCAGTGGCGCAGGCCGAGATGTGGCGCGACCAGGGGCGGCGAACCATCCTGTTCGTCGACGAAATCCACCGATTCAACAAGGCGCAGCAGGACGGCTTTTTGCCCTTCGTCGAATCGGGTCTGCTGACCTTCATCGGCGCGACGACCGAAAACCCGTCGTTCGAGGTCAATTCGGCGCTGCTGTCCCGCGCTTCGGTCTATGTCCTGAAGTCGCTCGACGAGGCCGAACTGGGTGCCCTCTTCGATCGGGCGACCGAGAAGGCGCTGGCGGACCTGCGTTTTGCTGCCGACGCCCGCGAACGGTTGATCGGGCTGGCCGACGGCGACGAGCGGCGATTACTCAACCTGCTCGAACAGATGCGTACGGCGGCGCATACGGCGGACATCGTTGCGGTCGACGGCGAATTTGTCGAAAAAACGGTGGCCCAGAATCTGCGCCGTTTCGACAAGGGCGGCGATGCCTTCTACGACCAGATTTCGGCGCTGCACAAGTCGGTGCGCGGTTCGCACCCGGACGCCGCGCTCTACTGGCTGACGCGCATGCTCGATGGCGGCGCCGATCCGCGTTACCTGGCCCGACGCATCGTGCGCATGGCCTGGGAGGACATCGGCCTCGCCGATCCGCGCGCCATGACGATGGCCAACGACGCGGCGGCTACCTACGAGCGCCTCGGTTCGCCCGAGGGCGAACTGGCGCTCGGGCAGGCGGTGATCTACCTCGCCGTCGCCGCCAAGTCGAATGCCGGCTACAACGCATACAACGCGGCGCGCGCCTTCGTCGGCAAGGACGGTTCGCGGCCGGTGCCGGTGCACCTGCGCAACGCGCCGACCAAATTGATGAAGGAACTCGGTCACGGCAGGGCCGATCGCAATGCCCATGACGAGCCGGAAGCCTACGCCTCTGTTGAAACCTAGCGGCCCGACGGCATGGCCGACCCCGACCCGGCCGCGTCGAAGCGAGTGTTCGATGCGTTGATGACCATGGGCAAGATCGACGTCGCCGCCATCGAGGCGGCTCGCCGCGGCTGACCGCGATTCACACCAGGGCC
>CAZGPO010000169.1:0-5413 GCA_964527745.1 uncultured Dechloromonas sp. | reverse complement strand
TCGATGCGGCGTTCAAGGCGGCGATGACCAAGATGTCAACGCCGCGCCTGGCGCGTGTGCTGATCGATGCGGTGGCCAAGCAGGCACCGCCCAAGCACGGGGTTTTCCGGCCCAAACCGCGCTATGCCCACCAGGGCGGCTCCAATCCGCCGATCATCGTGGTGCACGGCAACGCCGTCGATCAGATCACCGACAGCTATCGCCGTTATCTCGAACATACTTTCCGCGAAGCGTTCAAGTTGCAGGGCACGCCGCTACGCATCCAGTTCGTGACCAGCAAGAATCCCTTCGCCGACAAGGACAAGAAGTAAAAACCTTGGCGTCCCCGGGAAATTTTGGGTACATTAGACAACTCATAACAACATACACATGGAGCTCCACACCATGAGCAACAAAGGGCAATTGCTACAAGACCCCTTCCTCAATGCGCTGCGCCGCGAACACGTTCCGGTTTCCATCTATCTGGTCAACGGCATCAAATTGCAGGGCCAGGTTGAATCCTTCGACCAGTACGTTGTGCTGTTGAAGAATACAGTGACGCAAATGGTCTACAAACACGCGATCTCCACCGTGGTGCCGGCGCGTCCGGTCAACCTGCAGCAAGAACAGGCGGCGGAATAATCGTATTCTGCCCAAAGGCCCACCATTCCGGTGGGCCGGTCATTCCCCGTTCCGGAATTTTCCATGATTGAACGTCCCGCTGCCGGTGAACGGGCGGTGATCGTTCAGCTTGATTTTGGCCAGCCCGATCTCGCGGACCAGCTCGAAGAAGTGCGCCTGCTTACCGAGTCGGCGGGCGGTACAGTCGTCGCCGAGGTCGGCGGGCGGCGCCACAGCCCTGACCCGAAGACCTTCGCCGGCAAGGGCAAGGTACAGGAAATCGCGGCCATGCAGGCGGCCGGCGAAGCCGATCTGGTCATCTTCAACCACCAGATTTCGCCGGTGCAGGAACGCAATCTCGAACGCGAACTCAAGTGTCGCGTGATCGACCGAACCAGCCTGATTCTCGATATCTTCGCGCTGCGCGCTGTCAGTGCCGAGGGCAAGCTGCAGGTTGAGCTGGCGCAACTCGAACACCTGTCGACGCGCCTGGTACGCGGCTGGACTCACCTCGAGCGGCAGCGCGGCGGCATCGGCATGCGCGGGCCGGGTGAAAAGCAGCTCGAGACCGACCGCCGCCTGCTCGGCAACCGCGTCAAGTTGTTGAAGGAGCGGCTGCACAAACTGTCGCGCCAGCGCGGCGTCCAGCGCAAGGCGCGCATGCGCGGCGATGTACTCGATGTCTCGCTGGTCGGCTATACCAATGCTGGCAAGTCTACACTGTTCAATGCCCTGACCCATGCCGGCGTCTATGTCGCCAACCAGTTGTTCGCCACGCTCGACACGACCTCGCGCAAATTGTGGATCGAAGGGGCCGGCAATGTCGTCGTTTCCGATACCGTTGGCTTCATTCGCGCCCTGCCGCACGCGCTGGTCGATGCCTTTCATGCGACCCTGGAGGCGGCCATCGATGCCGACGTGCTCCTGCACGTCGTCGATAGCGCCAGCCATGCCCGCGACGAACAGATATGCGAGGTCAACAAGGTGCTCGCCGAGATCGGTGCCAGTGACCTGCGCCAGGTCATCGTCTGGAACAAAATCGATCTGACCGAGGCGGCTGCGGGCGTCGAGCGTGATGAATATGGTAATATCGCGCGCGTTCGTGTCAGTGCGCGGTCAGGCGAGGGAATTGAACTGTTGCGCGAATCCCTTGCCGAATACGCCCGGGCAAAATCTGAAAGTCGCCAGAATGAACTGGCGGCTACAGCTCGCGATGCCCAACCCGATTACATAAACTGAATCCCAATATCGATGATCCCAACGTTAGGAATTTTCATGTCACTCAACGACCCGCAGTGGGGCAACCGGGGCAGTGGCGACGGTGACAAGCCCAATGGCGGCGATCCGCGCCGTCCCAATCAGGGACCGCCCGACCTCGAAGAACTGTGGCGTGACTTCAATCGCAAGCTAAACGGCATGTTCGGCAATAAACGCGGCGGTGGCGGCGGTGGCGGCGGAGACGGCCCGCGCCTGCCCCAGATCGATTTCAATCCCAAGTTTCTTGGTGGCGGAATCGGATTGCTTGCCGCATTGGCTGTCGTGGTCTGGCTGGCTTCCGGCTTCTATATCGTCGATGCTTCGCAACGCGGAATCGTGCTGCAGTTCGGCAAATACAAAGAAACCACCGACCCTGGTCTGCGCTGGCGTCTCCCGTATCCGATCCAGTCTGTCGATCTGGTCAATCTGACCGGGGTGCGGACGGTCGAAATCGGCTATCGCGGTAGCGAACGCAACAAGGTATTGAAAGAAGCGCTGATGCTTACCGACGATGAGAACATCGTCAACATCCAGTTCGCCGTCCAGTATTTCCTGAAGGATCCGGTCGAATACCTGTTCAACAATCGTCATCCCGATGATGCGGTAATGGGTGCGGCCGAGACCGCAGTGCGCGAAATCGTCGGCAAGAGCAAGATGAACTTCGTGCTCTATGAAGGGCGCGAGCAGATTGCTACCCAGGCCTCCCAGTTGATGCAGGATATTCTCGATCGCTACCAGAGCGGCATCCTGATTTCCAAGGTGACCATGCAGAACGCCCAGCCTCCCGAGCAGGTCCAGGCGGCGTTCGACGATGCGGTCAAGGCCGGCCAGGATCTCGAACGACAGAAGAACGAAGGCCAGGCTTACGCCAACGACGTGATTCCGAGGGCCCGGGGTACGGCCGCGCGCCTGATGGAAGAAGCCAGCGGTCACAAGCAGCGCGTGATCTCGACCGCCGAGGGTGATGCGTCGCGCTTTGCCCAGGTCCAGGGAGAGTACGCCAAGGCGCCCGAGGTAACCCGCCAGCGCATGTATCTGGAAACCATGCAGCAGATTTATGCCAATACCAGCAAGGTCATGGTCGATGCCAAGGGGCAGGGCAATCTGCTGTATCTGCCGCTCGACAAGCTGATACAGGGCGCCGGTGCGGTGACTGCGGCCGGGGCTGCAACTCCGGATGCCATGGCGGGGACACGCACCATGCCCAGGGCGGCGCAACAGGGTTCGAATGAATCGCCGCCACAGCTCGATACCTCACTCAGTAACCAGGCTCGCCCGCGCGAACCGTCGTTGCGTTCCCGTGATCGGGAGGCCCGTTAATGAACCAAAAATTGAACATATTCGCATTGAGCGTCGTGACCATTCTGGTCATCGCCGCGATGTCGATCTTTACCGTCGATCAGCGCCAGTTCGCGCTGGTTTTCCAGCTCGGCGAAGTCAAGCGGGCGATCAGCGAACCGGGCTTGTATTTCAAGATACCGATGATCCAGAACGTCCGCTTGTTCGACAAGCGCATCCTGACGCTGGACAACAACGAACCCGAGCGCTTCATCACGTCCGAAAAGAAAAACGTGCTGGTCGACTCCTACATCAAGTGGCGGATTGTCGATCCCAAGCTTTTCTACATTTCGGTCGGTGGCGATGAGGCACGCGCCAAGACGCGTCTCAACCAGACGGTCAATGCCGGCCTGCGCGAGGAATTCGGCAAGCGCACGGTGCATGACGTGATTTCCGGCGAGCGCGACCAGATCATGGAAGACATGCGGGTCAAGGCCGATACCGATGCGCGCAAGATCGGCGTCCAGATCGTCGATGTCCGCCTGAAGCGGGTCGAACTGCCCAACGAGGTCAGCGAAGCGGTTTATCGCCGCATGGAAGCCGAGCGCAAGCGGGTGGCCAACGAATTGCGCTCAGAAGGCGCGGCGGAAGCGGAAAAAATTCGCGCCGATGCCGATCGTCAGCGCGAAGTCATCATCGCCAATGCCTACCGCGATGCTCAGAAGATCAAGGGTGAGGGCGATGCGCAGGCAACCTCCATCTACGGCAAGGCATTCGGCCAGAACCCCGAGTTCTATAGCTTCTATCGCAGCCTGGAGGCTTATCGCGGTAGTTTCAGCAACAAGAGCGACCTGCTGGTCGTCGAACCGGGTTCCGAATTCTTCAAATACATGAAGGGTGCCGGCCACGGTAACGACAAAGGCAAATGACCTCGACGTTGTTGCTGGCCTTCGCGCTGATGCTGGTGCTCGAAGGACTGATGCCCTTCATTGCGCCGGCGGCGTGGCGTGAAACCTTCCGCCGGCTCGTTCAACTCTCGGACGGCCAGATCCGCTTCGTCGGCTTGACTTCGATGATTGTCGGCCTGGTCCTGATCATGGTGCTCTCATGAACTGGCTACTACCCGAATACATGGCCGATGCCTTGCCGGCCGAGGCCGACCGCATCGAGCGCCTGCGCCGCATCCTGCTCGACCATTTCCGTAGCCACGGCTTCGAATTCGTCATGCCGCCACTGCTGGAATATCTGGAATCCTTGCTGACCGGCGCCGGTCAGGATCTCGACCTGCGCACCTTCAAGCTGGCCGACCAGCTTTCCGGCCGCACCATGGGTGTCCGTGCCGACATCACGCCGCAGGCCGCCCGCATAGACGCGCATTTGCTTAACCATTGTGGCGTTACCCGGCTGTGCTACTGCGACAGCGTGCTGCATACGCTGCCGGCCAGCATTTCCGCCAGTCGCCAGCCGCTGCAGATCGGCGCCGAACTCTACGGCCATGCCGGCATTGCCGCCGATCTGGCGATGATTCGTCTGCTGGCCGGCGCCTTCGCGCGGGTCGGCGTGCCGGTGAGCCGCATCGACCTTAGTCATGTCGGGATATTCCGGGCGCTCGCCGCAGCCTCCGGACTGCCGCCCGAATCCGAGGAGGCCGTACTCCGGCTGCTGCGCGCCAAAGACGTTCCCGGGCTGGTCGAGGCTTGCGCCGAGGTTGATTCGCCCTACCGCGAATCCTTGCTGCGTCTGCCGCAATTGTATGGTGGTGTCGAAGTGCTCGATCGCGCGGCCGCCGAACTGCCGGAATTGCCGGCGATCACTTCGGCCCTCGCTGACCTGCGTCACCTGGTCGAGGCGGCGGCGGACTTGCCGTTATCGATCGATCTTTCCGATCTGCGCGGTTATCATTACCACAACGGTGTCGTATTCGCCGCCTATTGCCCCGACTACCCGGTCGCGATTGCGCTCGGCGGGCGCTACGACGGTGCCGGCAAAGCATTCGGACGGGCGCGTCCGGCGACCGGTTTCTCGATGGATTTGCGCGAGGTCGCACGTCTGGCACCGGCAGACAAGGCGCGTGGGGCCATCTTGGCGCCACCTGCCGCACATGATGAAGAACTCGCAGCGCTGATTGCCGCGCTACGGGAAAAGGGAGAGGTTGTCGTCGAACTGCTGCCGGGCGAAACCGCCTGCGAAGGCCCGGTTTGCGACAGAAAGCTCGTGCAGACAGGCGGGCACTGGAAAATGGAAACAATACAAGAGGACTGAAAATGGCCAAGAATGT
>CAZGPO010000168.1:0-5417 GCA_964527745.1 uncultured Dechloromonas sp. | reverse complement strand
GCGCGCTGCGGATGATTTCCGCAACCGTTGCGCGCACTTTCTGGCGATAGACCTTGACCTCGGCCACGGACGGCCACTCGTAATGCGTCTCGTCGAGGTCGTCCCAGCTCATTTCGTCGACCCCGACCGCGAATATCGACTCGAAACGGGGATTGATCCGGGTCTTGAGCAGGCCGGCCAGCTGCAGCTTGTTGATGAAAAAGGTGGCCGTGTGGCCGAAATAGAAAATCAGCGGGTGACGTAGCGCGATCGGCTTGCTGAAATAGGCCTCGTCGCAGGCCAGCATCTCGAACAACTGTTCGTAACGGTCAGCGGTCTCGTGGAAATAGCCGAGCACGCACTCCCGCGTCGCAGCCACGTCATGGCCGGCAAGAAACGGTGTTCTGGGAAAGAGTCGAACAGGCATGACGAGAGGCAATCAGCGATCTTCGCCGGTCTTTTTCCGGCCCAAAGTCATCGGATGCGCCTGGCGGCTGAGAATGAAATCGAAGATGAATTTCATCCACAGCGTCGACCCGCCAATCGCGGTCCAGGTTTCGAAAGGCATCGCACCGGCGAGCACGCCGATGATGACGAAAACGATGATGACGCCGCCGATCAGGTTGATCGCCGCCGCATAGGGCGCCCACTTCCCCGGGTTTTCCGGCGGCTCACCGCGCTTGAGCCCCACTTCCGACCAGTCACGCTTGACGACGATGCGCCAGGCACGGCGCAGCCAGAAAAACGCGATCGGGAAAAGCGCCAGGAAAAGTATCCAGTTCATGGCGATACTGACATTGAATTCCATAGACAACTCCAGAGGCCGCGCTCGAAGCCCGGCCAAAAACATCAAAAAAAAAACCCCACCAGCACTGCCGGCGGGGTTTTGTCCGCTACCGCGACCGGAGGCCGGTGCGGCAGCGATGATACGCCATCTACTGCTTAGTGGGCGCCATCCACCATCTTGGAGCCGCGCGGAATACGGACCGACTCGACCATGTGCTGGATATGCTCCGGCGGTTCCTTGGTCACCTTGTCGACCGCGAAGGCGACGGCAAAGTTGACCAGGGCGCCGATGGCACCGAAGGCTTCCGGCGTAATGCCGAAGAAGCTGTTGGCACCACCGATCATCGGCAGGAAGTCGGTACCCTTGATGAAGAAGATGCCCTTGTGCGCGAACACGTAGAACAGGGTAATGAAGAGGCCCGCCAGCATGCCGGCAACGGCGCCTTCCTTGTTCATCTTCTTGGAGAAGATGCCCATCATGATCGCCGGGAACAGCGAGCTCGCCGCGATACCGAAGGCCAGCGCCACGGTACCTGCCGCGAAGCCCGGCGGATTCAGGCCCAGCCAGCCGGCAACGACGATCGAAACCGCCATCGCGATCTTGCCGGTCATCAGTTCGCCCTTCTCGCTGATGTTCGGCGCGAAAATACCCTTGACCAGGTCATGCGAGATGGCAGCGGAAATCGCCATCAGCAGACCGGCGGCCGTCGACAGCGCGGCAGCCAGACCACCGGCAGCGACCAGCGCGATGACCCAGTTCGGCAACAACGCGATTTCCGGATTGGCAAGCACGATGATGTCGGCGTTGACCGTCAGCTCGTTGCCTTTCCAGCCAGCCGCTTCGGCCTTGGCCTTGAACGCATCGTTCTTGGACTTGTCGTTGTAGTACTGGATGCGACCGTCGCCGTTCTTGTCTGCCCACTTGAGCAGACCGGTCTTCTCCCAGCGCTTCATCCAGTCCGGACGCGATTCGTTCAGAATGCTGGCTTCCGGTGCCATCAGGTCGCCACCGGTCTTGACGGCGGTGTTGACCGTGGCATGCAGGTTGAGCCTGGCCATCGCGGCAACGGCGGGGGCCGTCGTGTACAGCAGGGCGATGAAGACCAGGGCCCAGCCGGCCGAGCTGCGGGCAGCCGCAACCGTCGGAACGGTGAAGAAGCGCATGATGACGTGCGGCAGACCGGCGGTACCGATCATCAGCGACATCGTGTAGACGAACATGTTGAGCGTCGAACCGGCCGTCGTGGTCGTGTACTTGCCGAAACCGAGGTCAACCACCACTTGATCGAGCTTGGCCAACAGGCTCATATCGCTGCCGGTGAAGCCGCTGCCCAGGCCCAGCTGCGGGATCGGCATGCCGGTCAGTTGCAGCGAGATGAAGATGGCCGGAATGATGTAGGCCGCGATCAGCACGCAGTACTGGGCGACCTGGGTGTAGGTGATACCCTTCATGCCGCCGAATACCGCGTAGGCGAACACGATGGCCATACCGACATAGATGCCGGTTTCGCTGGTAACACCGAGGAAGCGCGAGAAGGCGACGCCGACGCCGGTCATCTGACCGATGATGTAAGTCAGCGAAGCCGTCAGCAGGCAGATCACCGCCACCGTCGAGGCCGTCTTCGAGTAGAAGCGGTCGCCGATGAACTGCGGCACGGTGAATTTGCCGAACTTGCGCAGGTACGGCGCCAGCAGCATCGCCAGCAGAACGTAACCGCCGGTCCAGCCCATCAGGAACAGGCCGCCGCCGTAGCCCATGTTGGAAATCAGGCCGGCCATCGAGATGAAGGAAGCCGCCGACATCCAGTCAGCGGCGGTAGCCATCCCGTTCATCACCGGCGGAACGGAACCGCCGGCAGCGTAGAACTCGCTGGTGGAACCGGCGCGAGCCCAGATGGCGATGCCGATGTACAGCGCGAAGCTGGCACCGACAAAAAGGTAAATCGTAGTTTGCAGATCCATGTGGTCGCCCCCTTAGTCTTCGTGAACGTCGAACTTGCGGTCGATCTCACCCATCTTTTTCGCGTAATAGAAAATCAGCGCGATAAAGATGTACATCGAACCCTGGTGTGCGAACCAGAAACCCAGCGGATAGCCACCCAGCTTGATGGTGTTCAGCATGTCGGCAAACAAAATGCCGGCACCGAACGAAACCAAGAACCAGACAATCAGGATCTTGGTGAGCAAGCCCAGCACGGCTGACCAGTAGTTCTTACTGACGTCATCCATAATCAACTCCTCCTTGAAATTATTGACATGACTCTGTTGAATACTTTCCCCGAGCCATACCGCAGTGTCGACGCAAAACCTTACATTTAGCTGACAACCAAGGGACAACTCCCATGGTCGAATGCCGAATACCCTTGCGACCATACGGGCGGAAATCCCGGCTTTATTGATCTGCCTCGCCGCCTTGAGCGCTGACACAAAACTATAATCCGCAACCTATGGAGTCTGCTTTCTCGCTCGCCCGCCATCTGACTGACGCCGCCGCGCGCCGGCCCCGGGCGCTCGCCGTGCTCGGCGCGGAACGGCAATGGACCTGCCGGGAATGGCTGACCGAGGCCATTGCGCTGGCCGAAACAATCGAGACTTCAAAGCACCTGCTGCGTGTTTCCGGCAGCAGCCTCGACCTGGCCCGCCACGCTTTTGCTTGCAGCCTGAAAAATCGGCCCTTTTTGCCGGTCGACCGCAACGGTCAGAAAACAACGTGGCCGAGCGACTGCCTGTCGCCCGATATCGCCGTCGTCATTGCGACCAGCGGCAGCGAAGGCGTACCGCGCCACGTCATGCTCAGCGATGCCAGTCTCGACGCCGCCGCCTCCGCAGCGAACCGGCACCTCGACTTGCAGGCCGGCGACCTGTGGCTGGACTGCCTGCCCCTTTACCATATCGGCGGCCTTTCGATCCTCTGGCGCTGCACCCGCGCCGGTGCCGGTGTCCTGCTGCACGATGGCTTCTCGGCCGAGGCCGTGTGCGAAGCGCTGGGCCGGAATCCGGTTACCCACCTGTCGCTGGTACCGGCGATGCTGACCCGCCTGCTCGACACGGGCGCTCGCCCGCCCGCAAGCCTGCGCCACGTGATGGTCGGCGGCGCGGCGTTGAGCCAAAGCCTTTACGACCGCGCGACCGCTGCCGGCTGGCCGCTCGCCCCGAGCTACGGCATGAGCGAAACCAGCGCGCAAATCGCCACCCACAGGGTCGCCGACGGCACTTGGCATGAGGGACTGGTCGGCCGGCCGCTCGGTGACAACGAATTTTCCCTGACCGCCGACGGCCGCATCCGCATCCGCGGGCCACAGGTCATGGCCGGCTACCTCGACGGCGGCGGCATCGATGCCGATGGCTGGCTGACCACCGGCGACCTCGGGAAAATCGATGCAAAAGGACGGTTGACCGTAACCGGCCGCGCCGACGACATGCTGATCAGCGGCGGCCGCAACGTGCACCCGCTGGAAGTCGAATCCTGTCTCGCCGCCTGCCCCGGTGTGCGCGACGTTGCCGTCACCGGCCTGCCGGACATGGTTTGGGGTGACCTGATCGTCGCGCTGGTGGTCGGCGACGCCACGGCGCAAGGCATCGCCGACTGGTGCCGGCCACGTCTGCCGGGCGCCGCGCTGCCGCGCCGCATCGTCCATCTCGGCAGCCTGCCGCGCAACGCGACCGGCAAGCTCGAACGTTCGCTGTTGCGGCGACTGGCGCAGGTGGCGCAACCGTGATCGCCGCGCTGCATCGCCAACTTGCCGATCCGGCGCTGCCGACCCGACTGCAGGCGCTCGCCGGCGGCGCCCCGGCTGCGGCGCCACTCAGCCTGTCGATCGAACTCGGCGCCGGCGCCGTCGACTGGCTCGCCGCCCTGCCTGCCGGCGGGCCGTTCTGGTACCAGGCGCGACCTGCAGAGGAAGGCTTTCGCCTCGGCATCGGCCATGCCCTGCAGGTCGGCAGCGCCGGGCCGAACCGCTTTGCCGCGCTCGACAACGCCTTCGCCGGTTTTGCCGGCGCCTGGCGCTACAACGCACCGCCGCTTGCCTTTTGCGGCTTCGCCTTCGACGAACAGAACCAGACGCCCCTGAGCAACGCCTTGCTGGCGATTCCCGCCATCCTGCTCGAAGCGCATCAGGGGCGTTGCCGGGCAATCCTCAGCACGACCGCCGGAAAAATTCCGCAGGCGGTCGCCGGCTGGCAAAAGCTGCTCGCCAACCCGGCGCGCCAGGCGGACTATCGCCTGCTGCCAGCGAGAGCGCACGAGCTGGCCGACCGCGCCTGGATCGCCCGGGTCAGGGCGGCGCTGCGCGATATCGGCAGCGGCCGGGTCGACAAAATCGTGCTGGCGCGCAGCCGCCATCTCGAAGCCGACGCGCCGATTCCGTCCAGCCGCCTGCTGGGGGCGCTGATCGAGCAGCAACCCGACGCCATGATCTACGCCTGCGGCAACGGCCAGAGCACCTTCCTCGGCGCCACGCCGGAGCGCCTGGTTCGCCTGGCCGGCGGCCGCCTCGAAGCCGATGCGCTGGCCGGAACCGCATGGCCCGGCTCGCTGGCGCTCGATGCCCCGAAGAATCGCCACGAGCAGGCGCTGGTCACGCAGGCCATCGTGGCGGCGCTGGCAAAATGCTGCGTCACCGCGCCGCGACCGGGGCCGGTCGAGATTC
>CAZGPO010000167.1:0-5419 GCA_964527745.1 uncultured Dechloromonas sp. | reverse complement strand
TCATGATCGGCCTCGCTGTGACTGGGACCCATACTACAACAAAGAAGAATAAGGATAAAAGGGCAGGAAATTCAATGCCATTTTCCCTGTCCGGGAGCCAACTGCGTCGTGCCTGAGGCTGTTTGATGCGCACTCGTTGGTTGGGGGGGGGTGGTGTCCACTCCTCCGGACATGGCGTTAGAATCCTTGCCCATTGGCAATCCGGAATATCAGGCGTGACCCGCAATGCGACTTCTGGTGGTTAAGGACGATCCGATGATCGGCGCCAGCATCCGTACCGGCCTCCAGCAGGACGGCCACACGGTCGATTGGGCATTACCTGGTCAAACCCTTCGGCCTCAACGAACTGATCCGCAAACTGCGCGGCGTTGACTACATGGTACCCAGGCAAACATGAACTCGATCCGCGGCAAACTCGTCCTCTTTCTGACCACGACGATGACCGTCGTCATGCTGCTTGGCGCCTGGGCGACCTACAGCGCGGCAAACGAGGAAGCCAACGCCATCTTCGACTACCATCTCGAACAAATCGCACTGGCGCTGCGCAATCAGGCTTTTCTCGGTGGCAAGGAAGATCTGGTCGGCGAAAAAAGCTTCGAGTTCGTTGTCCGCGTCTGGGACCGCAATGGCCTGACTATCTATTCTTCTGGCCCCTACCGTGCGTTGCCCGACACCGTCCGCCTCGGTTTTGCCACCGAACAGACGAGCGAGGGTGCCTGGCGGGTCTATGCCCTGCAGCATCGTGGCGAGATCATCGCCGTCGCCCAACCGACCAGCGTCCGCGCCCGCCTCGCGGCAGCCGCCGCCCTGCGCACCCTGACCCCGTTCATCGCCTTGCTGCCACTCATCGCGATGTTGATCTGGGTCATCGTCAGCCGCGCCCTGCGCCCGCTGACCGGGCTCGCGCACTCGGTCAGCACGCGCACCCCGGAAGCCCTCGAGCCTTTCAGCGAACGCGGCGTCCCGGACGAAGTGCGGCCGCTCGTGCAGTCGCTAAACGGGCTCCTAGCGCGTTTGCAAACAGCGAGTCAGGCGCAACGCGACTTCATTGCCGATGCCGCGCATGAATTGCGTACCCCGCTGACCGCGCTGCAGTTGCAGCTCGAACTCCTGGAACGTGCCGCCAGCGAAAGCGACCGGACAGCAGCGCTCGGCGATCTCAAACAAGGTCTGGGACGCTCGATACACGTCGTCCAGCAACTGCTGACACTGGCCCGCAACGAACCGGCTGCCGACCAGCGCGCACCGGCCAGCGTCGCGCTGCCGGACATCATGCGTCAGGTCGTCGCCGACCATTCGACACTGGCCGAGGCGAAGGCAATCGACCTTGGCATCAGTGCGCTCGACCCGGGTGCCGTCGTCATCGGCGATAGCGAGGCGCTGCACACCCTGCTCGCCAATCTGGTCAGCAACGCGTTGCGCCATGCCCCCAAGTCGGGGCGGGTCGACGTCAGTTGCGGCATCGATAACGGCATAGCCTGGCTGGAGGTCGCCGACAACGGTCCGGGAATCCCGGTCGCCGAGCGCGATCGGGTTTTTGACCGCTTCTACCGGCGCAGCGGTCAGGATGCAAGCGGCAGCGGACTCGGCCTGTCCATCGTCCACAGCATCGTTCAGCGCCACAACGCCGAAATCCGGCTCGACGACACGCCCGGCGGCGGGCTTCGGGTGCGCGTCACTTTTCCCGGAACAATCCGGACACCTGACAACTGCGCCGAACGAGCCTGATCGCTGCCGGCGCGCTGGCAATTCCGAATTTCGAGTCTGATCTTAAGTTTGTCTTAAGTTTCGCCAGGGCATGCTCTTGCCGTCAGCAGGCAATTGCCTGCCAAAAATCAGAACAGGAGAACGCCATGAACATCAATGGACTCAAACTGACGGTGGCGGCAGTCGCCGTTGCGTCGGCGCTAACCGGTGCCTACACGCTTGGCCATGCCAATACGAGTGCTGCACCCGCCCCCACCAGCCCCGCCTCGATCTCCCAGCCGGTCGCGGTCGGCACGGCCCTGCCGGACATGAGCAGCATCGTCGCGCGCAATAGCCCGAGCGTCGTCAATATCAGTGTTTCGGGCAGCCGCAAGGCCAGTGCTGCCATGCCTCAACTCGACGACGACGATCCCGCCCAGGAATTGTTCCGCCATTTTGGAATTCCGAAAAATCAGGGCAACCGGCCGACACGCGGACTCGGCTCGGGCTTCATCGTCAGCACCGACGGCACCATCCTGACCAACGCCCATGTCGTCGACGGCGCCGAGGAAGTCATTGTCAAGCTAACCGACAAACGGGAATTCAAGGCCAAGGTGCTTGGCCTCGACACCGCCAGCGACATCGCGGTATTGAAGATCGACGCCAAGGATCTGCCGGCGGTCAGGATCGGCAGCGCCGCCAACACCCGTGTCGGCGAATGGGTACTCGCCATCGGCTCACCCTTCGGCTTCGAGAGCAGCGCCAGCGCCGGCATCGTTTCGGCCAACTCGCGCGCGCTGCCGGACGGCAACTACGTGCCCTTCATCCAGACCGACGTTGCGGTGAACCCCGGAAATTCCGGCGGACCGCTGTTTAACATGGCTGGCGAAGTCATCGGCGTCAATTCGCAGATTTACTCGCGCAGTGGCGGCTATCAGGGCCTTTCGTTCGCCATCCCGATCGAGGTAGCGATGAACGTCGAGCGCCAGATCGTCACCACCGGCAAGGTGCAACGCGGCAAACTCGGCATCGGCATCCAGGAAGTCAATCAGGCGCTGGCCGAATCCTTCGGTCTCAAGAAGCCGGCCGGCGCGCTGGTCGGCTCCGTCGAAAAAGACAGCCCGGCAGCCAAGGCCGGTCTCGAAGCAGGTGATGTCATTCTCGGCATCAACGGCAAGCAGATCTCGTCGTCGGTCGAACTGCCGGCCATCGTTTCGGCCATGACGCCAGGCAGCCAGGCCAGGCTGGACGTCTGGCGCAAGGGCGGCAGCCGCCAGATAGATGTCAAGGTCGGCCAGTTCAGCGACGAAAAAGTGGCGAGTAACGATACGCCGGATGCCGCCAAGGGCCGTCTGGGCGTCGTCGTCCGACCGCTGAACACCGAGGAAAAACAACGCGCCGAAGTCGACAATGGCGTCGTCGTCGAGAAGGTTGCGGGCGCCGCGGCCAAGGCCGGCATCAAGACCGGCGATATCGTGCTCTCGGTCAATGGCGAGGCGATCACCAGCACCGAGCAGTTGCGCAACATCGTAACCAAGGCTGAAAAGCGGATCGCCGTCCTGGTCGACCGCGGCAATGCCAGGATTTTCATTCCCGTGGATCTCGGCTAAAGCGCAGCGCACGGTCCGAAGTTTTCGGGCCGTTCATTGGCGCAGCGCGGCCAAGCGCTGCATAATCGGCGGGGTACCGGATTTTTCGGTACCCCGCCTTTCATTGTCGAAGAGAGCGCCGGGCGAACCGGCTACCTGGACGCAGCCAGCCATAATCCGAGACAGTCCGGACACAGAGGGAGAGCCGAACCATGATTGATGCCCGAAACTATTCAGTCCACGAAACCCTGCGCAACGGTCTCGAAATCTGTATCCGCTCGCTGCGTCCGGACGATGTTCAACGAATGGCCGAAGCATTCAGCAAACTCGAACCGGAATCGATCTATACCCGCTTCTTCAGCCACAGGAAGGAATTGAGCGACGCCGATATCCGGTTGATTCGCGAAATGGATTTCACGACCCGCGTCGCACTGATCGCCACGCTGACCGAAAACGGCCGCGAAATCGTCATCGCGTCCTCGAGCTACGCATTGTGCGGAACGGATTCGGCCGAAATTGCCTTCGTCGTCGAAGAGGATTATCACGGGTTGGGCATTGCTCGTCGCCTGCTCGACCATCTCGGCCGGGTTGCCCGCAGCCAGGGGATCAAAACCTTTCTGGCCGAAGTACTCACTCAGAATGCCGCGATGCTCAAGGTATTTGCTGGAAGCGGCTGGCCGATGAAAAAGATTCTCGCCGACGACACGGTACACGTGACGCTATCGTTGGAGACAGACGCAGATTCATGACGCTTACAACAGCCAGCGATGAGCAAGCCGTCACCTGCGCCAGCTGCGCGGCCTGCTGCTGCCAACTCGAAGTCATGCTGATGGGCGATGACGACATTCCGCGCCGATTCACCGGCGAGGACGCCTGGGGCGGCACGGTGATGCGACGCCTCGATGATGGCTGGTGTGCCGCGCTCGACCGCGCCACGATGCTGTGCACCATTTACGAACAGCGACCCGGAGTCTGCCGTGACTTTACGATGGGCGCGAGCGCCTGCCTCGTGGAGAGACGCCTGTATTTCACCCGGCCATGACGCAAGCGAACAACCCCCTGCACGGCATCACGCTCGCAGCGATCCTGAACGATCTGACGACCCGCTATGGCTGGGAAGAACTCGGACGTCGCATCAATATCCGCTGCTTCAAACAGGACCCGAGTATCGCTTCCAGCCTCAAGTTCCTGCGCCGGACGCCATGGGCTCGCGCGGAGGTCGAGGCGCTCTATCTGGAAGCACAAAAATCCGGCCAAAATCGCCGTTGACCGCAACAATCAGAAAATATCGATAGGTCACCGGGCTCTTGCTCGCTATCATGCGCGTCCCTGCCCGCACCCCTACCCGCCCCTGCCCATGATCATCCTGAAGAACGTCACCCTGCGCCGCGGCTCGAAGGTGCTACTCGACAAGACCAGCGTCACCATCAATCCTGGCGAAAAAGTCGGCCTGGTCGGCCGTAACGGTGCCGGCAAATCGACGCTGTTCGGGCTGCTTAACGGTACCCTGCACGAAGATGGCGGCGACTGTTCGATCCCGACCCAGTGGCGCATGGGGCAGGTCGCACAGGAGATGCCGGAAACCGGGCAGAGCGCGACCGACTTCGTCATCGACGGCGACACGCCGCTGCTCGCCGCGCGCAACGAGGTGCACGACGCCGAAGCCAGCGACGACGGCATGCGCATGGCGGAGGCCTACATGGCGCTCAACGACGCCGGCGAGCACGACGCCGAATCGCGCGCCCAGTCGCTGATCCTCGGACTCGGCTTCAAGGTTTCCGAACTGCACAACCCGGTCGACAGCTTCTCCGGCGGCTGGCGCATGCGGCTGCAACTGGCGCGGGCGCTGATGTGCCCGTCCGACATCCTGCTGCTCGACGAGCCGACCAACCACCTCGACCTCGATGCGCTGGTCTGGCTCGAAGCCTGGCTCAAGCGCTACCCCGGTACGCTGATCATGATCAGCCACGACCGCGAATTCCTCGACGCCATCACCGGCGTCACGCTGCACATCGACAATGCCAAACTGGTGCGTTACGGCGGCAACTACAGCAAGTTCGAGGACATGCGCGCCGAGCAGATGTTGCTGCAGCAGGCGACGATGGCCAAGCAGGCCGACAAGATCGCCCACCTGCAGTCCTTCA
>CAZGPO010000166.1:0-5436 GCA_964527745.1 uncultured Dechloromonas sp. | reverse complement strand
GTGACGGTGCCGTCAGCGTTGAGCAGCATCCATTCGTGGGAGGCGGCGTACTTGAGGTTGGCGAGGACGTTGGACATGGTTTTCTCCTGAATGGGCGAATTTATTAAAAAGGGATTAGATGACTGCTTTGCCGTTGCGGGCGAATACGGGTTTGGTGACCTTGGCCTTGAGCAATTTTCCGCGGATATCGACGTCGACCTCATCGCCGATCTGCACGCCGAGCGGCAGGTGGGCAAGGGCTATTGACTGTTGCAAAGTTGGTGAGAAACTACCTGAAGTAATTTCGCCATTGCCATGTTTTGTAATGACTTGTTGATGAGCACGCAGTACGCCCTTGTCGAGCAGAATCAGGCCGAGAAACTGCTTTTTCTGACCTGCTGCGGTCAACGCTGATTTGCCGACAAAATTCCGTTCGTCCTTCATGGCGACCGTCCAGCTCAGGCCGGCATCGAGCGGGGAAACCGTCTCGTCCATGTCCTGACCGTAGAGATTCATCCCGGCTTCGAGGCGCAAGGTGTCACGGGCGCCGAGGCCGCAGGGGGCGACGCCGGCGGCGTGCAGCGCATTCCACAGCGCATCGGCTTCAGCGGCCGGCAGCATGATTTCGTAGCCATCCTCGCCGGTGTAGCCGGTGCTGGCGATGAAATACTGGTCGACTTCAGCGGCAAAGAAGGCTTTCAGCCCTTCAGTCGCCGCCTTGACCTGCGGCAGCACCTGCCAGACCTTGGCGCGGGCGTTCGGGCCCTGCACGGCGATGATCGCCAGTGGGTTGTTGCTGTCGCGGCGCGGGGTGATCGTCACATCGAGCTGCCATTCCGAAATCCTGGCCTGCATCCAGGCCAGGTCTTTTTCAGCGGTACCGGCATTGACCACAATGCGAAAGCGCGTGTCGGTCAGGAAATAGATGATCAGGTCATCAATCACGCCGCCGGCCTCGTTGAGCATGGCGGCATAGAGCGCCTTGCCAGAGGTTGTCAGCTTGGCGACATCGTTGGCGACCAGGCGGGAAAGAAAAGCGCGGCAATCGGGGCCGACGAGATCGACCGGGCACATGTGCGAAACGTCGAACATGCCGCAGTTGTTGCGGACCGCGTGGTGCTCCTCGATCTGCGAGCCGTAATTGACCGGCATGTCCCAGCCACCGAAATCGACCATCCGGGCATTCATCGCACGGTGAGCGGCGTTGAGAACTGTTTTCTTCAGCATATCAATCCTTTGCAAGCGTTAATTAACGCCAGTTCTAGAAACGGAAAAGGGGTGAAACGAAAGAATCACGTCTTGCGTTTCACCCCTCTGTCCTCGATACCTGAGAGATTTGCCCCATCGGTGGATGCCGACCTTGGTCGTCATCGCTCTCCAGAGTTTTTTGGCTTGCGCCTCGTTCCGCGGTCCTTTTGCCTGAGCGTTTTCGGGTGGATTGCGCCTTCGGCGGCAGAGTGGTCTGCGCTCTCCCACGGAACGGGAAGCACTATAGCGGGATGGTGAAGTCTAATCAACCTGCTGCACCGCACAAGGAACTCCGGGTGGTGTTGGCCTTCGTGCTAAACTCCCCGTTTATTTTGCATGGCTACCGCGTGAACCCCGCCAACTTCGATTTTCATTGCCATTCCGCCGTTTCCGACGGCCTGTTGCCGCCTGCCGAGGTGGCGCGACGAGCGGCGGTCAATGGGGTCGATTTGTGGGCATTGACCGATCACGATGATCTGGGCGGGCTGGGTGCCGCCGAAGATGCGGCGGCCGAAGCCGGCATGGGATTCGTCCCCGGTGTTGAAATCTCCATCGAATGGAAGGGCGTGCCGATTCATGTCGTCGGCCTCGGTTTCGATCCGGGGCACCCGACGCTTTCCGGGGGACTCGAAGAACTGCGCAGCGGGCGCGTCGAGCGGGCAAAACGCATGGGCGACGCCATGGCGGCGATTGGCATTCCCGGGGTTTATGAAGGCGCGCTATGTTTCGTGACCAATCCGAGCCTGATTTCGCGTGCCCATTTCGCCCGCTATCTGGTGTCGATCGGTATCGCTCGCGACATTCCGGGCGTTTTCCAGCATTACCTGACGCCGGGCAAACCCGGCTATGTCGATCATCGCTGGGCAACGCTTGAGGAAACCGTCGGCTGGATCACCGGGGCGGGTGGCGTCGCCGTGGTCGCCCATCCGGGGCGCTACCGGATGTCGGGCGGTGACATGCGGCGTTTCCTCGACGATTTCAAGGAGGTCGGCGGGCAGGGGATCGAGGTGACCTGCGGCAGTCACGCGCCGTATCACATCATGCATTTCTCCCGGCTGGCCCGCCATTACGCCTTTCACGCCTCGCGCGGCTCCGATTTTCACGGTCCGGAAGAGAGTTATGTCGATCTCGGCAAACTGCCGCCGCTGCCCGAAGACCTCAAGCCGGTCTGGCGTCTGGTGATCTGAGCCATGACCCGCGTCGTCAATATTCACCCCGAATCGCCGCAGCCGCGCCTGCTGGCACAAGCTGCCGAATTCATCCGTGATGGCGGGGTCGTCGCACTGCCGACCGATTCCTGCTACGCGCTTGGCTGCCATCTCGGCGACAAGGAGGCACTGGACCGCATTCGTCTGATTCGCCAGATGGACGAGCGACATCACCTGACCCTGATGGTCCGCGACCTGTCAGAAATCGCGCATTTCGCCCGCGTCGACAACGCACAGTACCGCTTGCTTAAGGCGACGACGCCGGGCAGCTACACCTTCATTCTTGAAGGCACCAAGGAACTGCCGCGCCGGGTGATGCACCCCAAGCGCAAAACCATCGGCCTGCGGGTACCGAACCATCCGGTGGCGCTGGCCTTGCTCGCCGAACTCAACGAGCCGCTGCTGACGACGACGCTGCAGTTGCCGGGCGACGAGGTGCCGTTGACCGAGGGCTGGGAAATCCAGGATCGCCTGGAAGACCAGATCGAATTGATCCTCGATGCCGGACATTGCGGTATCGAGCCGACCACCATCATCGACCTGACCGGCCGATCGCCGGAACTGATACGTGCCGGCCGCGGGGCCCTCGCCCCCTTCGGTCTGGACCTGCAGGTATGATCGAAAGCCTTATCCAGACCATTGCCATTGCCGCCTTGCCGGTGATCTTCGCCATTACCCTGCATGAGGCGGCGCATGGTTACGCCGCCCGCTATTTCGGCGACCCGACCGCCTGGCAGGCGGGACGCATCAGCCTGAACCCGATCCGTCACATCGATCCGGTCGGCACCATCCTGATTCCCGCCGCGATCCTGCTGTTTTCCGGTGGCAGTTTCCTGTTCGGCTATGCCAAGCCGGTGCCGGTCGATTTCAGCCGTCTGCGCAATCCCAAAAAGGACATGTTCTGGGTTGCCGCCGCCGGGCCGGCCGCCAACCTGTTCATGGCCTTCTGCTGGGCGGCGATGCTCAAGCTGGCCTGGGTGCTGCCGACCAATTTCTTCACGCTGCCGCTCTCCGAAATGAGCAAGATCGGCATCATCATCAATGTCGTTCTGATGGTGCTAAACCTGCTGCCGCTGCCGCCGCTCGACGGCGGGCGCATCGCGGTCAGCCTGCTGCCGCACCGGCTGGCCTGGAAGTTTGCACAGATCGAGCGCTGGGGCTTTCCGATTTTGTTGCTCCTGTTGTTCACAGGAATTCTCAGCACCGTGATGAACCCGCTGGTCATGTTTGCCGCGCGGGCTATCGAATCCATTTTTGGGCTTTACTGATCGACTATGTACGCAGAACGTGTTCTTTCCGGCATGCGCCCCACCGGGTCGCTCCACCTCGGCCATTACCATGGTGTGCTCAAGAACTGGGTCCGCCTCCAGCATGAGCATCCCTGCCTGTTTTTCGTCGCCGACTGGCATGCGCTGACGACGCAATATGACAATCCGCAAGGCATCGAGCAGGCGGCCTGGGACATGGTCATCGACTGGCTGGCCGCCGGGATCGATCCCAACCAGGCGACGCTGTTCATCCAGTCGCGCGTGCCGGAGCATGCCGAACTGCACCTGCTGATGTCGATGATGACGCCGCTCGGCTGGCTGGAGCGCGTGCCGACCTACAAGGACCAACAGGAAAAGCTGGCCGGCAAGGACCTGACGACCTACGGCTTCCTCGGCTATCCGCTGCTGATGAGCGCCGACATCCTGATCTACCGCGCCGACAAGGTGCCGGTTGGCGAGGATCAGATCCCGCACGTTGAATTCACCCGTGAGCTGGCGCGTCGCTTCAACCATATGTACGGCCGCGAACCGGGTTTCGAGGACAGGGCGCGTGAGGCGGTCAAGCGGCTGGGCAGCAAGAAGGCACGCCTGTACGAAGAGTTGCGTATCCGCTTTCAGCAGGACGGCGACAAGGAGGCGGTCGAGCAGGCCAAGGCCATGCTCAACGAAATCCAGCATCTTTCGGCGGTCGACCGCGAGCGGTTGTTCGGCTTTCTCGAAGGCACCGGCAAGATGATTCTCGTCGAGCCGGGCTACCTGCTTACCGAGGAGTCGAAGATGCCAGGCCTCGATGGGCAGAAGATGTCGAAGTCGTACCACAACACGATTACCCTGCGCGAATCCGAAGAATCGGTGAGCAAGAAGGTGCGCAGCATGCCGACCGACCCGGCCCGCGTCCGGCGCAACGACCCGGGCGAGCCGACCAAGTGCCCGGTCTGGCAATTGCACCAGGTCTATTCCGACGATGCCTGCAAGGAATGGGTGCAGCAGGGGTGCCGCAGCGCCGGCATCGGCTGCATTGAATGCAAGCAGCCGGTGATCGACGGCATCCTGCGCGAGCAGGCGCCGATGCGCGAGCGGGCGCAGGTCTATCTCGACGATCCGGCGCTGGTCAAGAACATCATTGCCGACGGCTGCGAGAAAGCGCGCGAGCTGGCCCGCGAAACCATGCGCGACGTGCGCGAATCGATGGGCCTGGAATACCACTGATGTTCGGTTTCGACTGGGAAACGCTGCTCTGGATCGTCATCGGCTTCGGCGGCCAGGGCTTGTTCATGATGCGTTTCGTCGTGCAGTGGTGGAGCAGCGAGAAGGAAAAACGCGTCGTCGTGCCGGTCGCCTTCTGGTATTTCAGCATTCTCGGCGGCTTGGTACTAACCGTTTATGCCATTCACCGCAAGGACCCGGTTTTCATCTTCGGCCAGGGGCTCGGCCTGATCATCTATTTTCGCAACCTGCACCTGCATTACCGGGGCAAGGGCCGCAGCGCGGCTTCCTGAGCATGAACGCCGTACCCCAGGAGTACTTGCTTCGCGGCGCGGTCGACGCGCCACAGGCGCTATTTTTCGAGCCGGTCGCCCGCATCTACGGCGAGCCGCTCGAACATCTGCCGCAGGATCTCTATATCCCGCCCGATGCGCTGGCGATCATGCTCGACGCCTTCGAGGGGCCGCTCGATCTATTGCTCTACCTGATCCGCAAGGCCAACGTCGATATCCTCGACATCCCGATGG
>CAZGPO010000165.1:0-5471 GCA_964527745.1 uncultured Dechloromonas sp. | reverse complement strand
TCAAGACCGGCTTTCAGTTCGTCGGCTACCGGAAGCTTCAGCATTCCACAGTCACCGATTTCGCCAGATTTCTCGGCTTGTCCACATCCGTGCCCTTGACCAGCGCCGCATGGTAAGAGAGTAACTGCAGCGGGATCACATGCAGGATTGGCGACAGTTCCCCGTAATGCTCGGGCAGGCGCAGAATATGCACCCCTTCCGATTCGGCAATTTCCGAATCGCCATCGGCAAACACATACAATTCGCCACCCCGCGCCTGCACTTCCTTGAGGTTCGATTTCAGCTTGTCGAGCAGCAGGTCGTTGGGGGCAATCGAGATGACCGGCATGTCGGCATCGACCAGCGCCAGCGGGCCGTGCTTGAGTTCGCCGGCCGGGTAGGCTTCGGCGTGGATGTAGGAGATTTCCTTGAGCTTGAGCGCGCCTTCCAGGGCGATAGGCCAGTGCCGGCCGCGACCGAGGAAGAGGGCGTGGTGGCGGTGAGCGATGTTCTGCGCCCAGGCCTGGATGCTGGTGGCGCAGTTGGTCGATGTAGGCAGTTTCCTGGTCGGCGCTCAGGCGATCCTTTACCTTGGCCATGACCAGTGTCAGCACGAAGAGCGCGGCAAGCTGGGTAGTGAAGGCCTTGGTCGAGGCGACGCCGATTTCCGGGCCGGCGCGGGTAATGAAGCGCAGCGCCGATTCGCGGACGATGGCCGACTCCGGGACGTTGCAGATGGCCAGCGTCTTCTGTTGCCCGAGGCTCTTGGCATGGCGCAGCGCGGCCAGGGTATCGGCGGTCTCGCCGGACTGGGAGATGGCGACGACCAGTTGTTTGGGGTTGGGCACCGAGTCGCGGTAGCGGTATTCGCTGGCTATCTCGACGGTGCACGGGACGCCGGCGATGGCTTCGAGCCAGTAGCGGGCGGTGTAGCCGGAGTGGCTGCTGGTGCCGCAGGCGAGAATGAGGATGGCGTCGACGTCGCTGAGCAGGTTATTGGCTGCGGCGCCGAAGATGCCGGGCTGGATGCTCTTGCTGCCGCCGACGATTTCCAGGGTGTTGGCCAGCGCTTCCGGCTGCTCGAAGATTTCCTTCTGCATGTAGTGCTGGTAGGCGCCGAGTTCGACCGCGGCGGCCGAGAGTTCGGAGACATGGACCGGGCGTTCGACCGGGGTGCCATCAAGGCGGGCGATCCTGACGGATGTTGCGGTCAACTCGGCAATGTCGCCATTTTCCAGATAGACCATGTTGCGCGTGACTTGCAGCAGGGCCGAGGCATCGGAGGCGGCGTAGTTGCCGCTGTTTTTGCCCGGCTCGGAGACGCCAAGCAGCAGGGGCGAGCCTTCGCGGGCGACGATGATCTTGCCGGGCTGGGTGTGGTCGATGACGGCGATGGCGTAGGCGCCGACCAGTTGCCGGCAGGCGATCTGAACCGCCTTGAACAGGTCGGGTTCAGCAGCGAGGCCGGCCTTGATCAGGTGGGCGATGCTTTCGGTGTCGGTGTCGGAGGTGAAGACGTAGCCGCGGGCGGTCAGGTCGGCACGCAGGCTTTCGTAGTTTTCGATGATGCCGTTGTGGACGACGGCGATGGTGCCGGAGACGTGCGGGTGGGCGTTGCGCTCGGAGGGGATGCCGTGGGTGGCCCAGCGGGTGTGGGCGATGCCGGTGACGGACTGGGTGCTGGCCGCGGCGGCTTCGAGTTCGGCGACGCGGCCGACGGAGCGCACGCGGTCGATGCCATCCCCCGAAATGACGGCCAGCCCGGCCGAGTCATAGCCCCGGTATTCGAGCCGCTTCAGGCCTTCAACGAGAACGGGAACGATGTTGCTGCCGGCTGCCGCCGCGACAATGCCGCACATGGTTTTTCCTCAGGCCTTGTAGTAATCGCGATACCAGGCGATGAAATTATTGACGCCTTCCTGAACGGAGATGGCCGGGACGAAGCCGACCCAATCGTTGAGCAGGTCGGTATTGGCATAGGTGGCCGGGACGTCGCCGTCCTGCAGCGGCAACAGGCGCATTTCGGCCTTGCGTCCGAGTGCTGTTTCGATGGCGCCGATGTAATCGAGCAAACCCACCGGGTTGTTGTTGCCGATGTTGAACACGCGGTAAGGCACGTTGCTGGTCGCCGGATCCGCGGAAATCGCATCGTATTCAGGGTTGACCGTAGCAGGCTTGTCGAGCACGCGGATGACGCCTTCGACGATGTCATCGATGTAGGTGAAATCGCGCTTCATGTTGCCGTAGTTGAAGACATCGATCGGCTTGCCTTCGAGGATGGCCTTGGTGAACAGGAAGAGCGCCATGTCCGGCCGGCCCCACGGCCCGAAAACGGTGAAGAAGCGCAAGCCGGTGGTCGGCAGGCCGTAGAGATGGCTGTAGGTGTGCGCCATCAATTCGTTGGCCTTCTTGGTCGCGGCGTAGAGGCTGACCGGGTGGTCGACGCTGTCGTGCTCGGAGAACGGCATCTTGGTATTGCCGCCATAAACGCTGGAGCTGGAGGCATAGACCAGGTGCGCCACCTTGTTGTGACGGCAGCCTTCGAGAACGTTGACGAAGCCGACCAGATTGCAGTCAACATAGGAATGCGGGTTCAGGATGGAATAACGGACGCCGGCCTGAGCGGCCAGGTGGATCACCTTGTCGAATTTTTCGGTGGCGAACAGTGCTTCCATGCCGGCGCGATCAGCGATATCCAGTTTGACGAAGCGGAATTTTGCATGTTCGGTCAACCGCTTGAGGCGGCTTTCCTTGAGGCGGACGTCGTAATAATCGTTGAGGTTGTCGAGGCCGATGACCTCGTCGCCACGCGCCAGCAGGCGCAGCCCGGCAGTCATGCCGATGAAGCCGGCAGCGCCGGTAATGAGAATTTTCACGGATTTGCTCCTTGCGGGAAGACGTACATTTTACCGTAGCGCCGTATCTGAATTTTGGCGTTCCAGCATTTTGGAATACTTCATGCAGCTGTTGAAACAGCCGATCACAATGTGAATCAGGCCAGGCAAGCCATCGCGAAAGCCTTGCCGGACAAAATAAAACTTGATGAAGCGCACGATCGGGCTGAATGCGATGCGCCCGAAGCTCGCCCGTTTGCCAGCGGCCAGCGCCATGTAGGCCGCCAGCGTCGTGTAGCGGTTCTGCTTGTTCAGGTAGCTGGCCAGCGAATCGGCGGTGTCATGCAGCAGATCGCCGGTCAACGTGTCGACGCGGCATTGCGCCTCGACTTTCTCGTGCACCGCATCGTCCGACCAGTGTGCCTGGCGGCGGTCGAACAGACGCAGGCTCCAGTCCGGGTAGCCTTCGCCGTGGCGCAAGTAGCGGCCGAGGAAGCGGTTGCATCGGGCGAAACGGAATGCCGCGGTCGACGGTGATTTCAGCGCACTTTCGATACTCGTCTGCAGGTCCGGGGTCACGCGCTCGTCGGCATCGAGGCAAAGCACCCAGTCGTGGCTTGCCTGTCCGACGGCAAACTGCTTTTGCCGCCCGAAGCCGAGCCAGTCCTGCTGAATGACTCGGGCCCCAAAAGACACTGCCAAGGTTTGCGTACCATCGCTGCTACCCGAATCGACGACAACGATTTCGTCGGCAAAGCGCACGCTTTCAAGACAAGCCGCGAGTTGCGTGGCGGCATTGAGCGTGATGATTGCAACGGAAAGCGGCTGGCGCGGAGCGGGCATTTATAATGAGCGCTTCTAAAAGGGCTTATTTTATCCGCCGATGCACATCCTGCTCGTGAAAACTTCCTCGCTTGGCGATGTGATCCACAATCTGCCGGTGGTCAGCGACATTCGCAGATACATACCGGAGGCTACGGTCGATTGGTGCGTGGAGGAGAGTTTCGCGGCGATTCCACCACTGCATCCCGGTGTCGGCCAGGTGATTCCGGTCGCCCTCCGGTGCTGGCGCAATCATATGTTCAAGGCCGCCACCTGGCGTGAGATTGGTGACTTCCGCGCGGCCATGCAGGCTGAATGCTACGACGCGGTGATCGATACCCAGGGTTTGCTGAAAAGTGCCCTGATCGCCTGCCAGGCGCAAGGTCCGCTTGCCGGTTACGCCGCCGATTCGGCGCGCGAATCGCTGGCGGCGCGGTTTTATGATTCCAGATTCAGCATTCCGAAGCAGGCGCATGCTGTCGTGCGCAATCGCCAGCTGGCCGCTGCTGCGCTCGGTTACATATTGGAAGGCGATCCCGACTACGGCATCATGGCGCCGGCAGTTCGCTTCGACTGGCTTCCGCCAGTGCGCTACGTGGTTTTTCTGACGGCGACGAGTCGTAACGACAAGCTGTGGCCGGAGGCGCAGTGGACGACGCTCGGACAGCAGTTACAGATGCTTGGCTACCGGGTGGTGCTACCAGGCGGCAGTGCTGGCGAACGTCAGCGCGCAAGCCGGCTGGCGGCGACGATTCCCGAGGCGATCGCGGCGCCGCCACTAGGGATCGTCGAACTGGTATCGCTGCTTGGCGGGGCGCAGGCAGTCATCGGTGTCGATACCGGGTTGAGTCATCTGGCCGTGGCGCTCAAGACGCCGACGGTGGCGATCTACACCGCTACCGACCCGGGTCTGACCGGCGTCCTCGGCAGTGGCTATCACCGGAATCTTGGGGGCAAGGGGCAAATGCCGTCGCCTGACGCCGTGCTCGAAGCGCTGCGCCAGGTTCTTGGCTGATGGTCCGCCTGCTCTACAGTTTGCTCGTCTACCTGGCGACGCCGCTGGTTCTTGTGCGCCTGCTCTGGCGTGCCCGCAAGCAGCCGGAATATCTGCAAAATCTCGACGAACGCTGGGCATTGTATCGAAAGCCGGCGGCGCAGAAGCTGATCTGGGTACATGCCGTATCGGTCGGCGAAACCCGTGCCGCGCAGCCGCTGATCGAAGCTCTGCAGAACGCTTGGCCCGAGCACCGCATCCTGCTGACCGGCATGACGCCCACCGGCCGCGAAGCGGGCCGCGAAGTTTACGGCGATCGAGTGGTCCAGGCTTATCTGCCCTATGACTATCCCGGCGCGGTCAACCGTTTTTTTCGGCACTTTTCTCCCGTCTTCGGGGTGCTGATGGAAACCGAGATCTGGCCGAACCTGCTTGCTGCAGCGAAACGCAACGATGTGCCGGTGATCCTCGCCAATGCCCGACTTTCGGAGCGTTCGGCCCGTGGTTATAAAAAAGTGCGGCGGCTGGTGCAGCCGGCCTTCATGACCCTGAGCGCAGTCGCCGCGCAAACGACAGGCGATGCCCGGCGCATCGACGAACTCGGCGCAACCCATGTCAGCGTCTGTGGCAACCTGAAATTCGATGTGACACCAGCACCCGAAAAACTGGCCTTGGGCCAAGCCTGGCGCAAGGCGCTGGGCGAACGCCAGGTGTGGCTGGCGGCCAGTACGCGGGAGGGCGAAGAGGTGCTGGTGCTCGACGCGTGGCGAAAAATCGACGCAAGCCCCGGGCAGCCGCCACCGTTGCTGGTCATCGTGCCGCGTCATCCCCAGCGCTTTGCG
>CAZGPO010000164.1:0-5471 GCA_964527745.1 uncultured Dechloromonas sp. | reverse complement strand
GGCCAGGCCTTGCTTTACTGGGCCGAACAGCGTGCCCGCGAACTGGGCTGCTGCAAGCTCACCCTGGAAATCCTTTCGGGCAATAGCCTGGCGATGGCGTCCTACGTGCGTGCGGGTTATGCTCCCTATGTGCTCGACCCTGCCGCCGGGCAGGCCCTGCTGATGCAAAAACTTCTTCCGGAGTCGTAATGCAAGATCCCATCCCCACTGCCAACCTGCAAGGCGTTCGTCCCTCGCTGGTCCAACTCACCCATATCATCTACGGCCTGCATGCCGTCGCTGTGCTGGTCGGCGTCACTTCCGCGGCGACCGTCGCCGGTGGGTTCGTCTTCGGCCTGCCGTCGCTGATCGCCGTCTTTCTCAATTATTTGAAGCGCAGCGACGTCAACGGCACCTGGCTGGAGAGCCATTTCAGCTGGCAGATCCGTACTTTCTGGTTCACCGCGCTGTGGCTGGTCGTCTATGGCCTGCTGATCATCACCATCATCGGCATTCCGATCGCCTGGATCATGATCGCCATCCTCGGCCTGTGGGTCGCCTACCGTGTCATCCGCGGCTGGGTGGCGCTGGCCGGCGTGCGCCCGATCGTCTGAATCCGCTCATTCCGAATACTTCCTGATGTCGCGCAGTGAAGTCGCGTAGACATGGCGTAATTGATCGGCACCGTAGCGGTGCTCGCTGCCGACCGGGCAGGCGACGCGCGCCAGGCAGCTGAAGGCGCAGGGCGAATCGGGCTGCTGGCGGTAAGCAAGACATTTTTGCAGCGCGAAGGTGTCGTCGGACATTGCCGAAGCGGGGCAGGCGGCGACGCAGGGCCGGGTGGCGCAGGTGGCGCATGGACTGGCGTTCCCCAGGGCAAATCCCTGAGCGCTGCGGTCGACCGCTGAAATGGCTGCAAAATGTGTGTCGGCCAGAACGGCCGCGCGGTAGGCGAACCAGGTACCCCAGTCGGTATCGATGCCGAGCATGAACGGCGTCGGTTGGTGCCAGCCGGCCAGCGCACCGAGGCGTTGCAGCGGGATCGTCTGCGTGCCGGGATAAACGATGCTGTAGCGCTGGCCGGGCAGTTCCTCGGCCATCCATTGGCGGACGGTTTGCCGCGTGAAGTCGTCGATCGGGTCCGGGGTGGTGGTGCCCGAGCGGGTGACCGCTTCCCACAGGTCCGTGCCGCCGTGGCCGATCAGGATCAGTTGCCGGTATGCCGCGGCGTCCGTGCCGAGTATCTCGACGATGTCATGCGGCATGTCGGCGAGA
Source organism: uncultured Dechloromonas sp. (assembly GCA_964527745.1). Taxonomy (GTDB): domain Bacteria; phylum Pseudomonadota; class Gammaproteobacteria; order Burkholderiales; family Rhodocyclaceae; genus Azonexus. The sequence continues at coordinate 4,217 of CAZGPO010000164.1, read as the reverse complement.
TTGAAAACCGCCTGCCGGTTGAGGCCGCAGCGGTCGAGCGCTGCTCGCGGAAACGGCTGGGAAGTTGTCACCGCACCTGACGCCCTACTCGTTTTCGAGCACGACGTTCTTTTCGCCGACCCGCCGCTGGGCAATCCACAGCAGCAGGGCATCGATCGCCGCGCTGCCAGCCTGGGCGCGCGGATGGTTGATCAGGAAGGTGACGGCATAGCGCCGTCCCTGGCTGTCGAGTGCGAAACCGGCAGCAGCCTTGACGCCGTTGATGGTGCCGGTCTTGATGTGGGCACGGCCACTGGCCTCCGAATCCTTCAGGCGCTTCTTCATGGTGCCGTCGGCGCCGACGATCGGCATGCTCGATACGAATTCCGGCATTACCGGATTTTTCCAGGCGTCGAGCAGCAGGCGGTTGAGGCTGTCGGCGCTGATCCGCTCGTTACGCGAGAGGCCCGAGCCATTCTCGATTTCCAATTCGGAAAAATGCAGGCCGCGCGCATTCAGCCAGTCGGAGATGCGCTGGCGGGCGCGTTCGGCGGTGGCCGGTCCGCTTCCGTTGCCGAGCGCCAAATAGACCTGGCGCGCCATTACGTTGTTGCTGTACTTGTTGATGTCGCGCACGATGTCGGCCAGCGGCGGCGATTCGTGCGTGGCGATCAACTGGCTGCCCGGCGCGACGGTACCGCTGCGCACCTGCCCGTCGAAGGTACCGCCGAGTTCCTGCCACAAGGCGCGAATCAGTCCGCCGGCCTGGGCGTCGGCGGGTAGCGGGGACAGGTTCAGGGTCTTTTCGTCGCAGCGTGCGCTGTAGGTGCCGGAGAATTCGAGGCGGTCGCCGTTGCTTTCGGGAATCAGGCGGACGCTGATCAGGTCCTTCCAGTTGCTGCCGCAGCCGCCCTCGCCGCTGCGCAACTGGTTGTCGATACGCAGCCCGGCACTTGGTGTTTCCAGCAGCACGCGCGGCCGGCTGTTGTCGGGTAGCAGCGTGAAGCGTAGCGCACGCAGGTTGATCAGCAGGCCGTCCGGGCCGACGTTGTAGGGGCGCATCGGCTTGTCGTCGAAGGCGCCGGGATCGATGGCGGGAACGTCGAACACGGTGCGGTCGAGGACGATGTCACCACGGATTTTCTGGATGCCGCGCACGCGCAATTGGCGCAGCAGATCCCACAGGTGCTCGATGGCAAAGCGCGGGTCGCCGCTGCCCTTGAGGTACAAATTCCCGTTCAAAACGCCGTCGACCGTGCCGTTTTCAGTCCATGCCGTGGTTTTCCAAGTCCATGCAGGGCCGAGCAGGTCGAGCGCCGCGTAGGTGGTTACCAGCTTCATGACCGAGGCCGGGTTCAACGGTTGTGCCGCGTTGTGGGCGACCAGCGGCTGTGCGGTGCCGACCGGCTGGACGACGATGGAGACGCCGGCCGTCGGAATCTGCGCTGATTTCAGCGCCTGCAGCACGCTCGGCGGCAGGCCGCCGGCCAGTGCTGGCAGGGCCAGGATGGCCATTGTCAGCAGTGTGGCGAGGTACTTCATGGCGCGAGTGTCGGGTAGTCGAGGTAACCCTGTTCGTCACCTTGATAGAAGGTTTTCGTATCAGGTTCGTTGAGTGGCGCGTTGGTGGCAAAACGCTCGACCAGGTCGGGGTTGGCGATCCATGCCCGGCCGTAGGCCACGGCATCGCACAGGCCGGAGGCCAGCCGGGTTTCGCCGGAGGCTTGGTCGAATCCGCCATTGGCGATGATCGGCATCGTCGCCAGCGGGCGGAAGTGGGCGCCGACATCGGCCAGACCGTCCGGCGTATCGTCTAGCTGCCTGGGCAGGAAGGGCTCGGTCAGGTGCAGGAAGGCGAGGCCGTAACCGTTGGCACGGCGGACGATATGCTCCCACATCGGCACCGTGTCGGCATCGACGTTAACGCCGTGGAAGCGGTTCATCATCGGATTCAGGCGGAAGCCGACACGGTCGAAGGGCATGACCTCGCCGACGGCATCGAGCACCTCGAAGAAGAAGCGGGCGCGGTTTTCGTGGCTGCCGCCGTATTCGTCGTCGCGCTGGTTGGACTGCGCGGAGAAGAACTGGTGGAACAGGTAGCCGTTGGACGAATGGATCTCGATGCCGTCGAAACCGGCGGCCATGGCATTGGCGGCGGCATGGCGAAAATCGCCGACGACGGCCCTGATTTCGTCGCGGGTCAGCGCATGCGGCGTCACGGTGTCAGGATAGCCGGTGGTGGAAAACATCTTCCACTCCGGGTTGACCGCGGAAGGCGCCACCGGCGGCTGGCCGTCGTGGAATTCCGGCAGCGACAGGCGGCCGCAATGCCACAGCTGGCAAACGATCAGCCCGCCCTTTTCATGAACTGCAGCGGTCACCAGCCGCCAGCCGGCGACCTGCTCGGCCGACCAGATGCCCGGCGTGAACGGATAACCGCGCGCCTGCGGCGAAACGATGGTGCCTTCCGAGACGATCAGACCGGCGCTCGCCCGCTGCGCGTAGTAGCGGGCCATCATTTCGGTCGGTATGTAGCCGGGGTTGTCGGCGCGGCAGCGCGTCAGCGGCGCCATGACGACGCGGTTCTTCAGTTCGAGGGCGCCGAGGCGGACAGGAGTGAGCAATTGTTGGGGCATGGCAGAAATCAGGGGCGCGTAAAGCGTCTTATTCTACTTGCCGGGCGGGTCGCACGGTATCCGGCAGGACTGATTGAGCAGTTTTTCAGTCCGAATTGCCCAGTATTCTGGCCTGCAGCGGCCGAAACGTATAACATGATCGGCTAATCAACGATAGCGAAAGGAGCCGCCATGGCCGTAATCGAACTTACCTCCGAAAATTTCAAGGAAACCATCGACGGCAAGGGGACCGTAATCATCGACTTCTGGGCGCCCTGGTGCGCTCCCTGCCGCTCGTTCGCCCCGACTTTCGAGGCAGCCTCGGAGAAGCATGCCGACGTCACCTTCGCCAAGGTCAATACCGAGGAACAGCAGGAACTGGCCGGTGCTTTCAACATCCGCTCCATCCCGACGCTGATGGTGTTCCGCGAACAGGTCATCATCTACGCCGAAGCCGGTGCGCTGCCGGCATCGGCATTCGGCGAGCTGATCGAGCAGGTCAACGCGCTCGACATGGACCAGGTGCGCGCCGACATCGCTGCCCAGTCAAACTGAGGAAAGCGGGGCGCCAAGGGCGCCCCAAGTCGGGCAACCGGGCCGTTAGACGTTGAACAGGAAGTTCATCACGTCGCCATCCTTGACGATGTATTCCTTGCCTTCGGCGCGCATTTTGCCGGCTTCCTTGGCGCCATGTTCGCCCTTGTGGGCGATGAAGTCGTCGAAGGCGATGGTCTGGGCGCGGATGAAGCCGCGTTCGAAATCAGTATGGATGACACCCGCCGCCTGCGGTGCGGTATCGCCGAGGTGGATGGTCCACGCGCGTACTTCCTTGACGCCGGCGGTGAAGTAGGTGGCGAGACCAAGCAGCTTGTAGCCGGCATGGATCAGGCGGTCGAGGCCGGGTTCTTCGAGACCGAGGTCGGCAAGGAACATCTGTTTCTCCTCGTCGTCGAGGTCGGCAATCTCGGATTCGATGGCGGCGCAGACGGCTACAACTTCGGCCTTCTCGGCGGCGGCATGAGCGCGCACGGCGTCAAGCAGCGGGTTGTTCTCGAAACCGTTCTCGGCGACATTGGCGACGTAGAGTACCGGTTTGGCGGTGATCAGGCAGAAGGGCTTGAGGCTGGCCCATTCTTCCTTGGCCAGGTCGAGGGCGCGCACCGGCTTGGCCTGATCGAGCTGGGCGAAGCATTTTTCAAGTACGGCGACGAGAATCTTGGCTTCCTTGTCGCCGGAGCTGGCCGGGCGGCGGTAGCGGTTGAGCGCCTTTTCCACGGTCGCCATATCGGCCAGCGCCAGTTCGGTGTCGATGACCTCGATGTCGCGCAGCGGATCGACGCCGCCCGAAACGTGCACCACGTTGTCGTCGGCGAAGCAGCGTACGACATGGACGATGGCGTCGGTTTCGCGGATGTTGGCGAGGAACTGGTTGCCGAGGCCTTCGCCCTTGGAGGCACCGGCGACCAGGCCGGCGATGTCGACGAACTCGACGATGGCCGGCTGGATCTTCTGCGGCTTGACGATGGCCGACAGCTGCGCGAGGCGCGGATCGGGTACCTCGACGATGCCGACGTTCGGCTCGATGGTGCAGAACGGGTAGTTGGCGGCCTCGATGCCGGCCTT
>CAZGPO010000163.1:448-5506 GCA_964527745.1 uncultured Dechloromonas sp. | reverse complement strand
AATTGCTGGGCCGATGCGCTGCGCTCCGCGGCCGACTGAACCCCCGCCTTAACGAATTTCCAGCAGGCTGTCGTCCCAGGCCGGGTGTTTTTCCAGCCCGAGCAGGTTGGCGACGGTAGCGGCGATGTTCGACAGCCCGGCCTTTTCCGTCTGCTTCAAGCCGAGTTTGCCGCCACTGACGTTGTCGTAGAGGATCAGCGGCACCGGATTCAGCGTGTGCGCGGTCTTGGCCTTGAAGCTGCCATCCTTGTTCTGCGCGGGCTGTTTGGTCTTCTTGTCCAGTTCGTACATCTCGTCCGCGTTACCGTGATCGGCAGTGATCAGCGCCACCCCGTCCAGCGCATCGATTACCGGCAACAAACGCGCCAGCGACAGATCGACCGCTTCGACCGCCATCGTCGCCGCACGGAAATTGCCGGTGTGACCGACCATGTCACCGTTGGCAAAGTTACAGCGCAGCGTCTTGTACTGTCCGCTGCGCAAGGCGACGATCATCGCATCGGTGATTTCGGCAGCCTTCATCCACGGCCGCTGCTCGAACGGCACGACATCACTCGGCACCTCCTGCCAGGTCTCGCCGGCGAACTTGCCGGAACGGTTGCCGTTCCAAAAGTAAGTGACGTGGCCGAACTTCTGGGTTTCGGAACAGGCGAACTGGGCGATGCCCATCTTGCTGAACCATTCGCCGGTGGTATTGGTGATGGCCGGCGGCGCGACGAGAAAACGCTTGGGCAATTGCAGGTCACCATCGTATTGCAGCATGCCGGCATAGGTTACGCGCGGGGTGCGGACCCGGTCGAACTTGTCGAAATTCGCTTCCTCGAAAGCGCGGGTGATTTCGATGGCGCGATCGCCGCGAAAGTTGAAGAAGACGACTGAATCGCCATCCTCGATGGTACCGACCGGCTGACCGCTGGCGTCAGCAACGACAAACGGCGGCAGATCCTGGTCGATGGTGCCCGGATTTTGCCCGCGCAGCCCGTCGACCGCGGCGGTCGCATCGGGGAACTGCTGTCCCTGGCCCAGCACGTGCGTTTTCCAGCCCTGCTCGACCATCGCCCAGTTGGCGTCATAACGATCCATCGTGATGTTCTGGCGACCGCCGCCGGAAGCGACGCGGGCATCGAAACTGTCTTTCGACAGTTCGGCAAGGAAGGCTTCGAACGGCACCACATAATCGAGCGCGCTGGTTTCCGGCACGTCGCGACCATCGAGCAGGGCGTGGATACGTACCGTCCTGACGCCTTCCGCTTTAGCCTGGACGACCATCGCCTTGAGGTGGTCGATGTGGCTATGCACGTTGCCATCGGAGAACAGGCCGATGAAATGGATCGTCCCGCGCCCGGCCTTGGCGCCGGCGACGATCTCGCGCCACGCATCGCCCTGCCAGATGGCGCCGGAGGCGATCGCATCGGCGACCAGCGACGCGCCCTGGCTATAGACCTGCCCGGCGCCGATGGCGTTATGGCCGACTTCTGAATTCCCCATGTCGTCATCCGACGGCATGCCGACCGCCGTGCCATGTGCACGCAGGCGGATGTTCGGGTAATCGGCGAACAGGCGATCGAGAGTCGGCTTGCGCGCGGCGGCAATGGCGCTGCCGGCATCCGACTTGGGAATGCCGTAGCCGTCCATGACAATAATGACCACCGGGCCCTGTACACCGTGAAAGGAATTGAGTTTCTGTAGCATGAGTGGACTCCAGCCAGCAATAAATCAGGCAACTGAATGCGCCAGCAGCGTTGCACAGCAACGGGCGCTTCGTTCAATTCTTCATTTTACCCGCGAACCGGTTGCCCACGCCTCCCCACGACCAGCGTCAAGCTGGCCAGGCAACCGCCGCATCGCGCTTGTCGACCACCTTCAGGATCAACAGCAGGATCGTCCCGAGCAACATGACACCAGCCGCCAGAAAAAGACCGGCGTCGTAACTGCCGAACCGCGTACCGAGCCAGCCGGTGATGGCCGGGGCCAGAATTTGCGCCGCCCCGTAGGAAAGCGTCATCTTGCCCATCATCTTGGCCGGGCGGGTCGGGTAATAGCGCCCGGCCATGGTCAACACCAGGCTGACCATGCCGATGAAAGTGCCGCCAAACAGCAGGGCGCCGAAGATCGTCGCGAACAGGCCGCCGACCATGACCGGCAGCAGGATGCCGATGATCTGCAGCAGCGCGGCAGCGATCAGCGCATTGAGGTCGCCAATGCGGCGGGCGATGAAATCCCAGTTGATGCAGGCCGGCGCGGCGCCGATGCCGATGGCGAGAAAGACCAGATTCCCCTGCCCGGCCAGTCCCGGCAGTTTCTCGACAATGGCGACGATGAATGTGGCGCTGACCACATAACCGACCCCGGCGCAGAAATAGGCGGCCATGAACAGGCGCATGAAAAGCGGGCTCGGCGGCTTGTCCACCATGACCTGACCGCTCTTCGTCACGCCGCTGGTATCCGGTGGCGGCAACCAGCCAAGCGCCGGAATCAGCAACAGGCAGCCAAATACCGTGAACGCGAACCATTGCTGCTGCCAGTCCAGCCAGTGGCTCATCAGCGCGACGGCCGCCGCGCAACCGGCAATGCCGAGGCCGATGCCGGAAAAATGGATGCCCAGTTCGCTACGGTGGTTATGGCGGATCAGCCAGTTCAGGATCAGCCCGGTGCCCAGCAGCATGCCCGCCGCGCTTGACAGTCCGGCAATATAACGCGAGATCGCCCAGACCGTGAAATCGGTCGTCATGCCCATCAGCGCGGTGCTGAGGATCGCGACCACCATGCCGATCCGGTACAGGCGATCCTTCAGCACCAGGTCGCTGATCAGCGAGGCAATCAGCGCCCCGCTCAGGTAACCGGCGTAATTGATCGCCGCCAGCCAGCCGGCTTCGGCCACCCCGAGACCTGCCTGCTGCTGCATCAGCGGCAGGAGCGGCGTGTAGGCGAAACGGGCGACGCCGAGCACCAGAATCAGGCTGAAGATACCGGCGCCGAGCACCTTGATACGTTCTCGCTGATCGCTCATCGAGCGCTTTCATATATTGTCGATCGCGCAACGATAGACACAGCGCGCCCTGTTCGCAATTGAATTGTTGAAAAACCATCGCTGGCCGCCAGTTGCAAACCCCGGCCTCCGCCCAGGTCAATCCGCCGACCACCCGGGGCAGCTATAATCGTCTCTTTGAAACATACCGAGAACAGTCTCATGGAAGCCGAACACATCAACAGCATCGCCTACAAGCTCGACGATCTGGCGCAGCGCGCCGCCGAGCTGCGGAGGTATCTTTGACTACGATCACAAGCGCGAACGCCTGACACTGCTCAGCCTGGAGATGGAAGATCCCAAAATCTGGGACGATCCGAAACGCGCCCAGGAACTGGGAAAAGAGAAAAAATCACTGGAAGACATCGTGCTGGTCCTCGAAGCCGTCGATAACGGCATCAACGACGGGCGCGAACTGTTCGCGATGGGCAAGGACGATGGCGACGATGACACACTGCTTGCCGTCGAGGCCGACAACGCCGGACTGGAACAAAAGCTGGCGGCGCTGGAGTTCCGCCGCATGTTCAACAACCCGCAGGACCCGAACCCCTGCTTCCTGGAAATCCAGGCCGGTGCCGGCGGCACCGAAGCGCAGGACTGGGCCTCGATGCTGCTGCGCATGTACCTGAAATTCGGCGAAAAAAAGGGGTTCACCGTGGAAGTCATGGAAGAATCCGAAGGTGACGTCGCCGGCATCAAGGGCGCCACCGTCAAGTTTTCCGGCGACTACGCCTACGGCACGCTACGCACCGAAACCGGGATCCATCGCCTGGTGCGCAAATCGCCGTTCGACTCCAACGCACGGCGCCATACCAGCTTCACGTCGGTCTTCGTCTATCCGGAAGTAGATGACTCGATCGAGATCGACATCAACCCGTCCGACGTGCGCACCGACACCTACCGCGCCTCGGGCGCCGGCGGCCAGCACATCAACAAGACCGACTCCGCCGTGCGCCTGACCCACGTGCCGACCGGCATCGTCGTCCAGTGCCAGAACGACCGTTCGCAACACCGTAACCGCGACGAAGCCTGGCAGATGCTGCGCGCCCGCCTTTACGAACACGAACTGCGCAAGCAACAGGCCGAGCAACAGAAACTGGAAGACGCCAAGTCCGACATCGGCTGGGGCCACCAGATCCGTTCCTACGTGCTCGACCAGTCGCGCATCAAGGATCTGCGCACCAACCACGAAACCGGCAACACGCAAGCGGTCCTCGACGGCGACCTCGATCCATTTATCGAGGCTAGCCTGAAGCAGGGCGTGTAAATGACTGCGTCGGCAGAGCGCCTCGACCTCTCCGATTTTTTCGCGCGCGGCGTCGAACCGGCTGACATTGCGCCGCTCTACCCGCTGCTCAGCGCACGCGGGCTGATTTCTGCCTGTATCGCTGTCTTTCGCGGCGGCGAGGCGGAGGTCATGGTGCGCTTGCTGGTGCTGCGCGAAATCGGCACCCGCGCCGACAACCCGAGCTGGTCGCCGCGCGAACTGGAAATGCACTTCGGTTTCATCGACCCGGTCAAGCTGGAAACCGTATTGAAGCGCCTGCGCGAACACGATCTGCTGGTTTGGGATGGCGAAAAACGCAGCTACCAGATTTCGCCGACCGGCCGCATGGTACTGGCCGCACTGTCGACGCTGCTGCAATTCGCTGCCGAAGACGATGCAGAAATCGGATTTTTGGCGGCACAGGTTGCAGCTGGTAGTGCAACCGGGCGTTTTTCCTCAGATAGATTGCGATATTTGTTGGCCCACCTCGGCACTCTTGAAGAGGAGTTCTCGAGTGCAGTTGCCTCGGGCTCGGAATTCCGCCTTCAAACAGCACAAAAAAGGCTACAAGCCGTTTGGGCTGACATGGAAACAAGCACTGAAATAATGCGTGGTCTGACTGCCGACGGCCTCCCCGACGACGCGAGTTGGCGCCTGGCGCAGGAAATCGGCGCCCGGCAGAGCCGCATCATGCGCATGACCGGCGTCTTCCAACGCGAACTGGCCGCCATCGCCCGCCAACGCGTGCACCTCTCGCAAGGCG
>CAZGPO010000163.1:0-438 GCA_964527745.1 uncultured Dechloromonas sp. | reverse complement strand
CTGACTTCTTCCGAACTGGCTGCCTGGCTGACCACGCGCGACATCGACCAACTCGCCGACTTTGCCGTCGGCGCCACCCACCCGGTGCCGGAAATTCCTTTCGTGTTGCCCGACGTGATGGCAGATGTCGCTGAATTCGAGTTGCTCGAACGGCAACGCCCCGAGCAACGACGCTCGACCCTGCCGGCTGCGGTCGACGCCGAAAACACCCGCGAAATCCCGCGCGAGCCGCCGCCGGAACTGGCCGCATTGACCCACCTGCTGGCCGATCTCGCTGCCCGCGACGAAGAGCTGGCCGTCAGCGATGCCATCGTCGGCGACAGTTTCCGCGCCGCCGCCTACCGTTTCTCGCTGCTCCCCTTCCTCGGCGACCCCTCGGGCGACCCGGAACTGACCGCCTTCGGTGCCCTGCCACTGACCCTGCATTTGGCAGATGAC
>CAZGPO010000162.1:5297-5673 GCA_964527745.1 uncultured Dechloromonas sp. | reverse complement strand
AGGTAGCCGGCGCGGGTCAGACGCGAAATGCGATTGTCGTCGGCGCTGGGCAGCGGGCGCAGCATCCCGGCGAGATTGCCGGAAGCGCCCTGGCCCGGCGCAGCGGCCTGTTCGAGTAGGGTCACCTGCCAGCCGGCGGCCGCCAGGCGATGCGCTGTCAGGCTGCCGGCGACCCCGGCGCCGATCACGATGGCGCGCCGTTCGGCGGGCTGCGGCCGGCGATCCGGGCGCCGCGAGCGGAAACGGCCGACCAGCATCTCGCGCCGGGGTGGCATGCCGGGCCGCCGCTCGAGATCGAACTCGACGGCGGCCAGCGCATCGCGGGCCGGTCGCGCCAGGCACCAGGTGGCCAGCGTGGCGCCGGGCGCGGCGAGCC
>CAZGPO010000162.1:0-5287 GCA_964527745.1 uncultured Dechloromonas sp. | reverse complement strand
AAGCGCCTTGCATAGCGCAGGCGACCACAGTTCCGGGTTGTTGGCTGGCGCGAAACCGTCGAGATAAAAGGCGTCGACCGCTGCGTCGACCTCGCGCAGTCGGGTTGCCGCATCGCCGAAGACGAGCGTCAGGATGACCCGGTTGTCGTCAAGATGCAGGCGATGGATGCCTGGCGTCAACGGCGGCCAGTGCTGGCGTAGGGTGGCGGCGAGGTCGGCGAATCCGGGCCAGGCCAAGTGCGCGACGGCGAGGTCGGATGCGGTAAACGGATGTTTCTCGAGTGACACGAAGTGCAGCCGGCGGCAGCGTTGCGGGTCGTCGCGCCAGCCCCGCCAGGTGGCGAGAAAGTTCAGTCCGAGGCCGAAGCCGGTTTCGAGAATGACGAAGCGATCCCGGCCCTGCCAGCGTGCCGGCAGATCGTTGCCGCCGAGAAAGACATGGCGTGCCTGCGCCGGACCGCCGTGAGCAGTGTGGTAGATGTCGTCGTAGGCGGCGGAATACGGGGTGCCATCCGGTTTGAAGTCGAGACGGGCGGGCAGCAGGGGCATGGCGGCGATTCTACCCCCGCCGCCCAGAGGGCAGGTTGCCGCGATGGCGGTTCTCATCGCTGGCTCAAGGGTTCATAATCGGCACAGAATTCGAGGAGAGCATGCGTTCACGACTGGTTCGCTACCTGCTGACCCTGATCCTCCCTTCCGGATTGCTTGTGTTGCTGTTCCTGTCTTCGCTGTACCGCGAAGAACAGGCACTGCTCAGGCAGCATCTGGAGGCGGCTGAGGAGATTCGCCTGATCGCCGGCGCGCGTTCGCTGGCCAGCGATGTCGAGCTGATCGCCAGCGACGTTCGCCTGATGGTTACCTTGCCCAGCCTGGCGGTCTTGCTCGAAGAGGGCACCGAGTCAGCGCGCGCAGCCTTTGCGGCCGACTTGATTGCGCTTTCGCAAAGTCGCCGCGTCTACGACAAGTTGCGCTGGATCGATGAGCGAGGTTGGGAACGGGTGCGCGTCGATTACATCGAGAATCGGCCGTTCGTTGTGCCCGAGGCGCAGTTGCAGGGCAAGGCGCAGCGCTATTTTTTCATGGGCGCCATGCAGTTGGCGCCGGGAGAGATTTTCGTTTCGCCGCTTGATCTGAATGTCGAGCATGGCCGGGTCGAGATACCGATCGTGCCGACAATTCGTATCGCCATGGCGGTACGCGATAGCGCCGGCCGGGCGCGGGGTATCGTCATCGCCAATTACTTTGCCAGTAATCTGCTCGACAAGTTTGCCGAGGTGACTGAAGCCCGCGAAAGCGGTGCCGGCGTCCATCTGCTCAACCGGGACGGCCATTGGCTCAAGGCGCCGCAGGCGGCCGATGAATGGGGTTTCATGTTCGGCCGTACGGAACACTTCGGAACACGTTTTCCGGCGGCATGGGAAAGGATCGCTGCGAGCGAGCGCGGCCAGTTCAAGGATGATCACGGACTGTGGTCGTTCACGACCGTGCGCCCACTGGTCGCGGGCATGGCGTCGGCCACGGGGTCGCCGCTCACGGGTCCAAGCACGGTGACGGCGTTGCGCGACAAGTACGTCTGGAAAGTGGTGTCGAACATTCCGGCAGAAACCCTGAAACAAGGCGAAAACCGTAATCTGGTCTGGTGGGGCCTGATTACGCTGCTCTTCATGGGCGTGCTGTCGTTCGGCGCTTTCGTGCTGGCGCGTGCGCAACGCCGGCGCGACATGATGGCGGAGAATTTGCGGGCACTGAACCGCCGCCTCGAGGAAAAGGTTCGCCAACGTACTCAGGAATTGCAGAAACAGGCCATCCGTGATCCGTTGACCGGCCTTTTCAACCGCCGCTACCTTGACGAAACACTGCCGCGTGAAATTCACCGTGCCATGCGCGAAGAAGAAGTGCTGGCGGTGGTGATGGTCGATCTCGATCACTTCAAGGATTTCAACGACCAGTGGGGGCATGAAGCCGGCGATTCGGTCCTGCTCGGCGTTGCCGAGGCTTTGCTTGACGGATTGCGGGCCTCGGACATCGCCTGTCGCTATGGTGGCGAGGAAATTCTGATCGTCATGCCCGGGGCCGATGCCGAGGAAGCGGTCGCACGAATTTCGGCGATTTCCGCGCAGGTGGGCAACATGAGTGTCACGATCATGGGCCGCAGCCTGCCGCCGGTCACCTTCTCGGCCGGCGTGGCGACCCTTCCCGAGCACGGCAACAACGCGAAGATGCTGCTGCGCGCTGCGGACCATGCGCTGTACATGGCCAAGGAAAGCGGCCGTAACCGCGTGGTCATCGCGCACGTTCCCCAAATTCACGGCGCTTGACAATGCAGGCAGCGCCTGCCCGGGTGAATACCCCGACCCGCTATTGATCGCCTGCAATTGCCGCCCTGGCAGCGGCTTCAGGACTTTGTGCTTGGTTCATGGATCGCCAAGCACAACCGCGCATCATTCAGGACGCATCTGCGGGAACAGAATCACGTCGCGGATCGCCGGCGAATCGGTCAGCAGCATGATCAGCCGGTCGATGCCGATGCCGCAGCCGCCGGTCGGCGGCAGACCGTATTCGAGGGCGCGGATGAAGTCGGCGTCGTAGTACATCGCTTCCTCGTCACCGGCTTCCTTGGCCTTGGCCTGTTCGGCGAAGCGGGCGGCCTGGTCTTCGGCGTCGTTCAGCTCGGAGAAGCCGTTGGCGATCTCGCGGCCGACGATGAACAGCTCGAAGCGCTCGGTGATGTCCGGGTTGCTGTCGGAGGCGCGCGCCAGCGGCGAGACTTCGACCGGGTAGTCGATGATGAAGGTCGGCTCCCACAGCTGGGCTTCGGCGGTTTCCTCGAAGAACATCAGTTGCAGTGTGCCGAGGCCCGGCGCGCCCTTCATCTCGACCTTGCGCGCGGCGAGTTGCTCGCGCAGCCAGCCGGCGTCGGCGAGCTGGGTGGCGCTGTACTGCGGACAGAAATGCAGCACCGCCTCGACCATGGTCATCCGGTGGAAGGGCCGCGACAGGTCGAGTTCGCGGCCCTGGTACTGGAACACCTCGCGCCCGAGCGCCTCGCGCGCGGCGTGGCGCAGCAGACCCTCGGTGAAATCCATCAGGCTCTTGTAGTCGGCGTAGGCCTCGTAAAACTCCATCATCGTGAATTCGGGATTGTGGCGCGGCGAGAGACCTTCGTTGCGGAAGTTGCGGTTGATCTCGAAGACTTTCTCGAAGCCGCCGACGACCAGGCGCTTGAGGTACAGCTCGGGGGCGATGCGCAGGAACTGCTGCATGTCGAGCGCATTGTGGTGGGTGACGAAGGGCTTGGCCGAGGCGCCGCCGGGAATCGGGTGCATCATCGGCGTCTCGACTTCGAGGAAGCCATGGCCGCTCATGTAGTTGCGGATCGAGGCGACGATGCGGCTGCGCGCTAGGAAAGTGAAGCGGGTTTCCTCGTTCATGATCAGGTCGACGTAACGCTGACGATACTTCATCTCCTGGTCGGCCAGGCCGTGGAACTTGTCCGGCAGCGGGCGCAGCGACTTGGTCAGCAGACGGACCTCGCTGGCCTGAATGGTCAGCTCGCCGGTCTTGGTCTTCATCAGCGTGCCGACGACGCCCAGGATGTCGCCGAGGTCCCAGGTCTTGAAAGCGCCGTAGACCGCTTCGCCGAGTCGGTCGCGGGTGACGTAGATCTGGATGCGTCCGGAAAGGTCCTGAATGGTGGCGAACGAAGCCTTGCCCATGACGCGCTTGAGCATCATGCGGCCGGCGACCTTGACTTCGACCGGCATGCCTTCCAGCTCTTCGCTGGATTTGTCGCTATAGTTGTCGATCAGCTTGAGCGCGGTGTTCTCGCGCTGGAAATCGTTGGGGAAGGCTTTCCCGGTCTTGCGCCATTCGGCGAGTTTGGCGCGGCGCTCGGCGATGAGCTGGTTTTCGTCTTGCTGGACGGGTTGTTCGGCGTTGGACATTGTGTTGTTCCTTGGAGACGGCGGCTTGTCGTCGGAAAGCGTAGAGCCCTGAATTTTCGCCGATTTCACCCCTTCCGGACAAGGCCGCAAGGGCACTTTCGCCGTCTGCCTGCGCTCTTAGTCGCTGCTTTGGGTCGCTCCGGTGGGATAATTGCCGGGGTAAGATGTATCCGGGAATATTTTGTTTCAGCTTGGCGGCAAGCGTTTCCGCCCGACAATGGACGATTGGGGAAGATGATCATAGGCAAACCGTCGCGGCTGTTCGGCCTGCTTGGTACTGTATGCGTTGCCTTGTGCATTGCCGGTGCGGCAACGGCGGCACCGCTCAAGTTGCTGGGTTTCGACGACATGTCCTGCGCGGCATGGAATGCCTCCAAGGGCGATCCCGACTTGCGCGGCAACTATGTCGCCTGGGTCCGTGGTTTCCTGAGCGGTCACAACTATGGCCAGCAAAGCCAGCAGGTTTCGAGCATTTCCAGCGGCACGATCGAACTGAATGTGAATCGCTATTGCACTCAGAACCCGACTGGCGCGTTCAGCGACGCGGCGATGCGTCTGAGCGATCAGTTCTCCGGACGTAATCAGCCGATCCGGAAGTGACGCCCTCTTGCAGCAAGGTTTCAAGTGCTGCCCACCATTGCCTGCAGAGATCCGCCCGATGCACCCTACGATTTTCGATACCCCGGTTGTCAATGTCCTGATGTATTGGCTTTCGCGCGGCGTAATGCGCCTGTCCGGGTGGCGGTTGGTCGGCACGGCGCCGACAGCGCCCAAATATGTGCTGATCGCGGCGCCGCATACCAGCAACTGGGATTTTCCGGTGACGCTGATGATCTGTTTCGCCCTGCGCCTCAAGGTGTATTGGATGGGCAAATCGAGCCTGTTTCCGCCGCTGCTCGGTGGCATCATGCGCTGGCTGGGTGGCATTCCGGTCGACCGCTCGCGGGCCGGGAATCTGGTGCAGGGCACGGTCGATGCGTTCAACAAGGCCGAGCGTCTGACCGTTATCGTGCCGCCGGAAGGCACGCGCAGCAAGGTCACACACTGGAAGACCGGCTTCTATTACATCGCGCAGGGAGCGGGCGTGCCGATCGCCCTCGGCTATCTGGATTTCCGCAAGAAGGAAGGCGGCATCGGCCAGATGTTCCAGCCGACCGGCGACATCGCCGCCGACATGGTCGAGATCCAGGCTTTCTATGCCGGCATTACGGGGAAAAACCCCGGCAAATTCAACGATGGCACGACGCCGGCTGAATAGCTGCGAAATGCTCTCCCAGTTGACCAGAATCAATCATCGGTCGGTACCATTCTCTGCTTGATTGTCGATATGCCTGTGCTATAAA
>CAZGPO010000161.1:0-5677 GCA_964527745.1 uncultured Dechloromonas sp. | reverse complement strand
TCGCCATCGGCGGCCCGAGCAAGGAAAAACTCAAGACCCTGTGGGTCGACATGCTCGGCCTCGAGGTCACCGGCAACTTCGTGTCCGAACGCGAGAACGTCGACGAGGACATCTGCGCCATGGGCAGCGGCCCGTTCAAGGTCGAGGTCGACCTGATGCAGCCGCTCGACCCGGAAAAGAAGCCGGCAGTGCACACGACACCGCTCAACCACGTCGGCCTGTGGATCGACGATTTGCCCAAGGCGGTCGAATGGCTCTCGGCCAACGGCGTGCGTTTCGCCCCCGGCGGCATCCGCAAGGGCGCCGCCGGTTTCGACATCACTTTCCTGCACCCGAAGGGCAACGAGGAATTCCCGATCGGTGGTGAAGGCGTGCTGATCGAACTGGTTCAGGCGCCGCCCGAGGTCGTCGCGGCTTTCGCCAGGCTGGCTGCCGGCTGACCCGAAGCGGGCGTTACGGTCGACCGCGAAAAGCGGTCGATTTTTATCGGCGGATCAGCCCTTGCCGAGTGCCGCGATCCGCGCTTCAAGCGGCGGGTGCGTCGCCAGCAGGGCCATCAAGCCAGGACCGTCAACAATGCCCGAGGCCGCCATGCTCTGTGGCAAGGGTTCGGTATGCAGGTTGCCCAGACGGCGCAGCGCATTCTGCATCGGTACCGGGCTGCCCATCAGTTGCGCGGCGCCGGCATCGGCGCGGAATTCGCGCTGGCGCGAAAACCAGGCGACGATGATGCTGGCCAGCACACCGAACACGACTTGGCTGACCATGCTGGCGACAAAGTAGCCGATTCCCGGACCACTGCTGTCCGAGCCGCGACGCAGGAACG
This sequence comes from uncultured Dechloromonas sp., assembly GCA_964527745.1. Classification (GTDB taxonomy): domain Bacteria; phylum Pseudomonadota; class Gammaproteobacteria; order Burkholderiales; family Rhodocyclaceae; genus Azonexus. Next base: position 4,851 of record CAZGPO010000161.1, on the reverse strand, counting down.
AATCGACGAGAAAGCCGACGACGCGCGACAGGAAGACGACGAAGGTATTGACCACACCCTGGATCAGCGTCAGCGTCACCATGTCGCCGTTGGCAATATGCGCCACTTCATGTGCCAGGACCGCTTCGGCCTCCTCGCGCGTCATGCCTTGCAAGAGGCCGGTCGACACGGCGACCAGCGAACTGTTGCGCGTCGCGCCGGTGGCGAAGGCATTCGGCTCGCCCTCGTAGATGGCGACTTCCGGCATCGGCAGGTTGGCATTCTTGGCCAGACGGGCGACCGTATCGACCAGCCACACCTCGGTGGATGAACTCGGTGACTCGATAACCCGCGCGCCGGTGCTTTGCTTGGCCATGAACTTCGACATCATCAGTGAAATGAAGGCGCCGCCGAAGCCGATCAGGGCGGAGAAGGCGAGCAGCATCGGCAGGTTAAGGCCATTTTCGGTCAGAAAGCGATCGACGCCGAGCAGGCTGGCGGTCACCGCGAGCACCAGCATCACCGCGATGTTGGTGGCAAGAAAAAGCGCTATACGTTTCATGACTGACTCCATCGGGATGGGATACCCGCAGATTATAGTGCGCCAAACCATCCTGTAAAATCTGTCTTACACTGAATGACTTTTCTGTTTTTATAGACAATTCATGGCCAATCTCAACTACAAGCACCTGCACTATTTCTGGGTCGTCGCGCACGAGGGCAGCATGACGCGCGCCGCCGAGCGGCTCGGTGTCGCCGTACAAACCATCAGCGGCCAGCTTTCGCTGCTTGAGCGCAGCCTGGGCAAGGCGCTGTTCGTAAGTCAGGGGCGAGGTTTGGCTCTCAGTGATGCCGGGCGCGTCGCGCTGGGCTTCGCCGACCAGATTTTCCAGCTCGGCGAGGCTCTTGAGGATGCGGTGCACAGTAGCGGCAGCGGCAACGTGCTGCGCCTGCGCGCCGGCATCTCGGACGGCATTCCCAAACTGCTGGCCTATCAACTGCTGGAAGCCGTGCTGGCGATGCCGGAAGACGTGCGCCTGATCTGCAGCGAAGGCAGTTTCGAGCCCCTGCTTGCCGAACTGGCGCTGCACCACATCGATCTCGTCCTGACCGATCGCCCGGCACCGGCCGGCGGCAACCTGAAAGTATTCAGCACGCAACTCGGCGACTATGCTGCCGGTCTCTTCGGCAGCGCCGCGCTGGTCGAACGTTATGCTGCCGGTTATCCGCAAAGCCTCGACGATGCCCCGCTGTTCCTGCCCAGCCGGCAGAACGCCCTGCGTGGTCGCATCGACCGCTGGCTCGAAGGCATCGGCATCCGCCCGCGGATCGTCGGCGAGTTTCAGGACAGCGCCCTGCTCACCACCTTCGGGCGCGCCGGCCTCGGCTTCTTCCCCGCCCCGCTGGTCCTCGCCGGGCAGGTTGCCAGCCAGCTCGATGCTGTACCGCTCGGCGAGATGAGCGGGGTCAGCGAGCAGATCTACGCCATCTCCAACGACCGCCGGATCCGCCATCCGGCCATCGAAGTCCTGTGCGCCTCGGCACCGCAGGGTGCCTCCGGGCACGGGGTATAATTTCAGCTCCCCAACGTATCGAGAAGCCAAAAATACATGTCCCTGTTTCGCCAAATCCTCGTCTTTTCCCTTGCCCTGATCTGCACTGCGCCGGCTCTGGCCCAGCAAGCCCCGGTGCCGCCCAAGCTGGCTGCCAAAACCTGGCTACTGCTGGAAATGGGCTCCGGACAGGTATTGACCACGGAAAATCCGGACGAAAAGGTCGAGCCGGCGTCGCTGACCAAGCTGATGACCGCGTATCTCACCTTCGCCGCGTTGCACAAGAAGACGATCGCCCTCGAGCAGCCGATCACGGTATCGGAAAAGGCATGGCGAACCGGCGGTTCGAAGATGTTCATCCGGGTCGACACGCAGGTATCGGTCGATGACCTGATCAAGGGCATGATCGTCCAGTCCGGCAACGATGCCTGCGTCGCTCTGGCCGAGGCGATCGCCGGCAGCGAGGAGAGTTTCGCCCAGATGATGAACCGCGAGGCCAAGCGCCTTGGCATGACCTCCAGCAACTTCACCAATTCGACCGGATTGCCCGACCCGCAGCTGTACACCACGGCACGCGACCTGGCGACGCTGGCCAGCGCACTGATCCGCGACTTCCCCGAGGAATACAAGCGCTATTACTCGATGAAGGAATTCCGCTACAACAACATCACCCAGCCCAACCGCAACCGCCTGCTATTCATTGACTCCTCGGTCGACGGGGTCAAGACCGGCCATACCGAAGCCGCCGGCTACTGCCTGATTTCTTCCGCGCTGCGTGACAACCGGCGCCTGCTGTCGGTCGTCCTTGGAACCAAGTCGGACTCCATGCGGGCCAGTGAATCGCTCAAGCTGCTCAACTGGGGCTTCCAGTCCTACGAAGCGGTCACACTGTTCCCCAAGGGTCAGCCGGTCGCCACGCTGCGCGTCTGGAAAGGTGGGCAGAAGACGGTCAAGGCAGGATTCGAGCAAAGCTTCATGATCGCCGTGCCGCGTGGCTACGCCGACAAGATCAAGAGCGAATTCACCCCCGAAGCGCGGCTGGTGGCGCCTATCGCGGCGGGACAAAAACTCGGGATTCTCAAGGTCAACATCGACGGCAAGCTGTATGGCGAATATTCCGTATTGGCGCTTGAAAACGTCGGCGCTGGCGACTTCATCGGGCGCACCGTTGACAGCGTCATGCTTTGGTTCAAGTAAGCCCATGAGCCCCTACGTTGCCGAACCGGTCTATCTCAATGGCCAGTTTTTGCCGCTCGCCGAAGCCGGCATATCGCCGCTCGACCGCGGCTTTCTCTATGGCGACGGGGTCTATGAACTGATCCCCGTCTATTCTCGCCGCCCGTTCCGCCTCGACGAGCACTTGACCCGCCTGCAGGCGACGCTGGACGGCATCCATCTTGCCAACCCGCTCGACGTTGACGGCTGGAAAACCGTAGTCGGACAACTGATCGTCAGCGCACCGTGGGAGGACCAGTCGATCTACCTGCAGGTCACGCGCGGCGCCGACAACAAGCGCGACCACGCCTTTCCGCCGGCCACCGTGCGCCCGACCGCCTTCGCTTTCACATCGCCGCTGGTGACCACGCCGGCCGACGTGCGGGCTAGGGGTGTCGCCGCGATCACCGTCGCCGACGACCGCTGGGCGCACTGCAACCTCAAGGTCATCTCGCTACTCGCCAACATCCTCGCCCGGCAGCAGGCAGTCGATGCCGGCTGTGCCGAAGCCCTGCTGATCCGCGACGGCTGGCTCAAGGAAGGCGCCGCCTCGAACATTTTCGTGGTCAAGGACGGCGTGCTGCTGGCGCCGCCCAAAACCAGTTTCATGCTGCCCGGCATCACCTACGATGTCGTTCTCGAACTGGCCGCCTGTCACGGTCAACCGCTGGAAGTGCGCGAAATTCAAGAAAATGAACTTCGCGCCGCCGACGAGGTCTGGATGACCTCATCGACCAAGGAAGTGCTGGCGATCACGACGCTCGACGGAGCTCCTGTCGGCAACGGCAAGCCCGGCCCGCTCGGCGAACGAATGTGGCAGTGGTATCAGGACTTCAAGAACACGGTAATGCGCAAAGACTGAAATGGCTTCGTACAAGGACACACTGCTCGAATTCCCCTGCGCCTTCCCCCTGAAGATCATGGGCAAGGCGGAGGACGAATTCGCCCAGGTCGTTCTCGAAGTCGTCACCCGCCATGCGCCGGATTTCGACGGCGCCAGCATGGAAATGCGCGCCAGTTCCGGCGGCAACTACTTGAGCCTGACGTGTACCGTGGTCGCCACCTCGAAGCCGCAACTCGACGCGCTGTACACCGAGCTCAGCTCGCACCCGCTGGTCAAGGTCGTCCTTTAACGATGGAAATCCGCCGTCTGGGCCGGGTCGAGTACGAACCAACCTGGCGCGCGATGCAGGAATTCACGCGCCACCGGAACCCGGATACCACCGACGAACTGTGGATCGTCGAACACCCGCCAGTCTATACACTGGGCCAGGCTGGTAAGCCCGAACACATCCTGCACGAAGTCGACATCTCGGTCGTCAAGATCGACCGTGGCGGCCAGGTCACCTACCACGGCCCCGGCCAGGTCGTGATCTACCTGCTGCTCGACCTGCAGCGCCTAAAATTCAAGGTGCGCGAACTGGTTACGGCGATCGAGCAGGCGCTCATCGACTTTCTTGCCGACCAGGGCGTCACGGCTGAGCGGCGCGCCGGCGCCCCCGGCGTTTATGTCGGCGCGGCAAAAATCGCCGCCCTTGGCCTCAAGATCAAGAACGGTTGCAGCTATCACGGTCTGTCGCTCAATGTCGACATGGATCTCTCCCCGTTTGCCGCAATCAATCCCTGCGGCTATGCCGGCCTTGCTGTCACCCAGACCACCGATCTCGGCATCCCGCTCACCCCCGATCAGGCCGGCGAACTTCTCTGCCGCCACCTGCAGCAACAACTGGACAAACCACATGGCTGATAACAGCGGCAGCGCCAAGCAGAAAGGCGCCAAACAGAAGGGCGAACTGAAAACGGCTCGCATCCCGATCAAGATCGTGCCGGTCGACACACAGTGCCGGGCGCTTCGGCGAAATCAAATCGCTGCTGCGCGAAAGGAAGCTGCACACCGTCTGCGAGGAAGCCACCTGCCCCAACATCGGCGAATGCTTCGGGCGCGGCACTGCCACCTTCATGATCCTCGGCGACATCTGCACCCGGCGCTGCCCGTTCTGCGACGTCGGTCATGGCAAGCCGCTGCCGCCCAACCCGGACGAACCGCAAGAACTGGCCGAATCGGTCGCCGCGCTCAAGCTCAAATATGTGGTCATTACCAGCG
>CAZGPO010000160.1:0-5726 GCA_964527745.1 uncultured Dechloromonas sp. | reverse complement strand
AGCTCCCTGTCCTGCAGGTCGAGGGCGTGTTCGATGTTGAGCTGGAAGTCTTCGATCAATTCGACGCGCTCGGTCAGGCCTTCATTTGCTAGCCATTTTGCCAGTCGACCGCAGCATTCCGGCCCGATCGCGTCGTCGCCGCGACTGGGGTTGCCGACGGCGAAGACGACGACTGGTGCCGTCATGAGCGGCTCAGCGAATGGATCACTTGGCCTTCGGGATCGACCAGTTCGACGGCCAGCGGCATCTTGCCGAGCGCGTGCGTGGCACAGGACAGGCAGGGGTCGAAGGCGCGGATCGCCACCTCGATGTGGTTGAGCAGGCCCTCGGTGACTTCGCGCCCGTGCAGGTAGCGGCGTGCGACATGGCGCACGGCCTCGTTCATCGCCTGGTTGTTGTTGGTGGTCGAGACGATCAGGTTGGCCATCGTGATCAGGTCGTTCTCATCGACGCGATAATGGTGGAACAGCGTGCCACGCGGCGCCTCGATGACGCCGACGCCTTCCATTCGGCGCTCGCCTTCGACCATCAGATCGTCGCCCAGCAGGTCGTCGTCATGCAGCAGGTCCTTGATCACTTCGGCGGCGTGCAGCATCTCGATCATGCGCGTCCAGTGGTAGGCGAGCGGCGCGTGCATCGGGGTGCCGCCGGCGTAGTCGACAAATTCTTTGCGCTCGTGCTCGGCGAACGGGGTCGAAATCTGGTCACAGTTCTGCACGCGAGCGAGCGGCCCGACCTTGTACCAGCCATGTTCCTTGCCCAGCGACTTGAAGAACGGGAACTTCATGTAGCTCCACGGGCGGACTTCTTCCTCGATGTATTTGTCGTATTGCTGGTAATCGACGTCGTCGAAGATCAGCTTGCCGTTGTCGTCGCGGGCGCGCAGCGTGCCGTGATAGAAATCGAGATCGCCGTTGTGGCCGACGATGGACATGAAATTGGAGCGGAAGATGCCGAAGCTGTTGTAGAGACCCGGGTCCTGGATGTGCACTTTCTGGATCAGGTGCACCGCATCGCGCGACCAGGAAACGATGTGATAGATATCCTTGAGCAGCTCGTCGCGTTCGGCAATGGTCAGCGACTTGTTCATGCCGCCCGGCACGGCGCCGGTGCCATGCACACGCTTGCCGGCGGTGACGCGGATCACCTCCTGCCCGAACTTGCGCAGCAGCACGCCACGCTTGGCGATTTCCGGATGCGCAGCGGCAACGCCAACGATGTTGCGCTTGGTGACATCGCTGTCGAAACCGAACAGCAGGTCCGGCGAACAGAGATGGAAGAAGTGCAGCGCGTGCGATTGCAGCATCTGGCCGTAGTGCATCAGGCGGCGCAGTTTTTCGGCGGCCGGCGTCAGCCGCTTGGCGCCAACGATGACATCGAGCGCCTTCGAGGCGGCCAGATGGTGCGACACCGGGCAGATGCCGCACAGGCGCTGGACCATGACCGGCACTTCCCAATACGGCCGGCCCTGGATGAATTTTTCAAAGCCGCGGAACTCGACGATGTGCAGGCGCACCTGATGCACCTTGTTCTGGTCGTCGAGCAGGATGGTGACCTTGCCGTGGCCCTCGACGCGGGAAACGGGGTCGATCGCGACGCGGCGCAGCTTTTCGGGATGTTCGGCGGTTTCAAGGTTGTAGGTCATCGTGGAATCTCAGTCGTAATGCATCAGGCCGTGTTCGAGCGTCGGTTCGCGACCGGCCAGCAGGTCGGTCAACACCTTCCAGATCGCATCGGCCGACGGCGGGCATCCGGGGATGAAGTAATCGATCTTCACTACCTCGTGGATCGGGTGCACCTTGTTGAGCGGCAGCGGCAGTTCCAAGTCGTTCGGGATCATGCCGTTGGCCAGTCCGGGGCTGGTGTGATAGACCTCCTCGAGGATGGTCGTCAGCGGCAGGTGGTTGCGCTGCGCCGGCAGGCCGCCGTTGATGGCGCAAGCGCCGATGGCTATCAGGATCCTGCAGTTCTCGCGGAACTCTCTCAGGACATGAATATTCTCGGCATTGCACAGGCCGCCCTCGATGATGCCGAGATCGCAGTCCGGGCTGCAATGCTTGATGTCAGTGAGCGGCGAACGGTCGAACTCGATATGTTCAAGCAGCGTGAACAGCCGCTCATCGATGTCGAGGAAGGACATGTGGCAGCCGAAACAGCCGGCCAGCGAGGTCGTCGCAACCTTCAGCTTCCTTGTCGGGGCATTCATGTCAGCGGTCCTCCGCTTCGACGGTTGCCGAAATTGGCGCCTTGTCGAACTTGCGCTCGCCGATCGGCACCGCGAAGCCCTTGCGTTTTCTGAGAATGACCCCGACCGGGCAAACCTGCGCCGCCTTGTCGGCCGGCGTGAAATCGGTGTCGCCCAACTGGCCGGACTTGGCATTGACGATCAGATGCGTCGTGATGCCACGCCCGGACAGGGCGAAGACGTTCTTGCCATCGACATCGCGGCTGGCGCGGACGCACAGCGAGCAGAGGATGCAGCGATTGAAATCAAGCAAAAAGTCGGGATGCGAGGCGTCGACTGCGCGATTCGGAAAAAAATGGTCGTAATGCGGGCTCATCATGCCCAAGTGGTAGGCCGTCGCCTGCAACTTGCAGTTGCCACTCATCTCGCACGACGGACAGAAATGATTGCCCTCGACGAACAGCATCTGGGTCAGCGCCCGCCGTTCGGCATTGATTTCCGCGGTATCGCTTTCGACGACCATGCCGGCCATCGCCCGCATCGTGCACGAAGCCGTCTGCCGGCCATCGACCTTGACCGTGCACAGCTTGCACGAACCATGCGGCTTGAAATCCGGGTGGTAGCACAGGTGCGGGATGAACACCCCGGCCATAGTCGCGGCCTGGATGATGGTCTGGCCTTCCTTGAAAGGAATGGCTTTGCCATCGAGCATGAAGGTCTGGCTCATGGGCACTCCCAGAAATCTTCCACAATGAAATGGGCTGCCGGGTCATCGCGTCCGGTCATCTGGCGCGCCGATGCCAGCGCGCGGTCAAGATCGAAGGCTGGCGCGAAATTCTGCTGCATCATGCGTTTCTCATAGGCCGGCCGGAATTTGGCGATGGTGTCGAGCACCGGATTACAGGCGGTATGGCCGAGGCCGCAGTGACTCATCGATTGCAGCAACTGATTCAGTTTCTCGATTTCGCTGAAATCGTAGGGTGAACCGCAACCGTTGTTCAGTTTATCCATCAGGTTTTTCAGCAAGGATGTGCCGACGCGGCACGGCGTGCAGAAACCGCAGCTTCCGTGCTGGAAGAAATGCACGTAGTTGCGTGCCACCTGGAACATGTCGCGCGTCCGGTCGAAGATGGTGAAGGCGCCGGCCGTCGGAATATCCTCAAAGCCAATGATGCGGTCGAATTCATCCTCGGCGACGCAAATACCGGACGGGCCGCTGACCTGCACGGCTTGCGTATCGGTCGCGCCGCAGTCTTCCAGCACCTGGCGGATGCTGACGCCAAAGGGGTATTCGTAGAGACCGGGGCGCTCGCAATCGCCGGAAACCGAGAGAATCTTGGTACCCGCCGAATGCTTGGTGCCGATGCCGGCATACCAGTCGCCGCCTTTCAGCGCGATCAGCGCCGCCGCAGCGAAGGTTTCGACGTTATTGACGATGGTCGGCTGGTCGAGATAGCCGTTGGTGACCGGGAACGGCGGGCGGTTGCGCGGCGTGCCGCGCTTGCCTTCGAGCGATTCGATCAGCGCCGATTCCTCGCCGCAGACGTAGGCACCGGCGCCGACATGGATTTCGATGTCGAAATCGGCACCGGGAATGCCAAGAATGTTGTTGCCCAGCAGTTTTTCCCGGCGGCGATGCGCCAGCACGGCGTTCAGGTGGTCGAGCAGGTAGCGGTATTCGCCACGCAGGTACACGAAACCGCGTGTGGCACCGACCGCGTAGGCGGCCACGGTCATGCCCTCGAAGACCAGATCGGCGTATTTCGAGAGCAGCACGCGGTCCTTGAAGGTGCCCGGCTCGCCCTCGTCGGCATTGCACACGACGATGCGCTGCAGACCGGCTTTCAGCGGTGCGTTGCGGCAGGCTTCCCATTTCAGCGCGGTGGTGAAACCGGCACCGCCGCGGCCGCGCAGGTTGGCGCGCTTGATTTCGTCCAGCAACGCGGTCGGGCCGCTCAATCCAGTCGGCAGGCCTTCACGCCAGGAGCGCATGTTCGAGGCCAGCAGACCGTCGCTCGGCGCCCGCGCCCGGGCGGCCAACAGGGCGTCGCCCGGCTTGAAGTCGCTGCCGAGCAGGATGTCGGCGCGCCGGATGTTGTCCTCGATCCTGAAATACTTGGCCGGCCACTCGGCAAGCGGCACCTTGTTGCGGATCAGTTCGGCGATCTCGTCGATACGCGCTGCGGTCAACCCGGAAATTGCGTAATTATTGACCAGCAATGCCGGCCCCTGGTCGCACAGGCCGGTGCAGGAAGTCTTGCCGACGCTGACCAGGCCGTCCTCCGAGACCTTGCCGCGTTCGACCCAAAGGCTGTTGCACAGGCGGTCCATCAGCGCCTTGTTACCGAGCATGCGGTCGGTGATGTTGTCCGAGAACAGCACCCGGTATTTGCCGCTTGGCTCGGTGTACAGAAAGGAATAAAAGCCGGCGACGCCCTCGATCTTGGTGCGCGGCACCCCGAGAACCTCCTGCAGGCGGTCGATGGCTTCCGGCGTAATCCAGTCGCAGGCTTCCTGAATTTCGCGCAGGATCTGGACCATGCAGGTCGGATCGCGCCGATAACTGTCCACCACACGATCGACAATATCGGCCACGCCTGCGCTCTGACCATCGTTCATTGTCACGACAAGCTCCTGCCCGTTACTTATGACATTGAGCATCGTAACACCGAAATATTTCAGCCGATTGCGTCAGGTCAACCTGCATTGACATTGCTGGCTCGGATTGCGAACCGATGATTTCCCGGCCATTACGTCACACGAATGACATTGTTTGTTGCACTGCAACATAATATACTCTGGAGAATTGAATCTGGAAGCCAAGGAGGTGCGGCAATGAATGAAACGACTGAAAAACGTCATATCGTCAATAAGACCTATGACGAGATCCAGGTCGGCAATTCGGAGAGCCTGACGCGCACACTGATGCCCGAGGACGTCAAGCTGTTCGCGGTTCTCACCGGCTGTTTCAACCCATCTGCCACCGATTCGCAGTATTCCGAAAGCGGCATGTTCCGTGAAGTCATGGCCCATGGCATGTGGAGCGGGTCGCTGATCTCCACCGTGCTCGGCACCCAGTTTCCTGGCCCGGGAACAATCCTGATCGACTATTCGCTGCATTTCGCGCGACCGGTGACGATCGGCGACACGATCACGATCACGGTCACCGCCAAGCAGAAATTCGATCACAACAAGCATGTCATTCTCGATTGTGTCGGCACCAATCAGGAAAACCTGCAGGTTTTGCGCGGCGTGGCCGAAGTTCTGGCGCCGACCGAGAAGATTTCGCACGTGCAGGAATTCGATCGCCCGTTGGTCAGCGTCGATAACAAGCGCGAGCGCTTTCAGCAGACGTTGGCAATGGTCCGCGGGCTGGAACCGATCCCGACCGCCGTCGCCCATCCGTGCGACAGGGAGTCGCTCAAGGGGCCCGTCATCGCCTTCCAGGAAGGCATCATCGAACCGATCCTGGTCGGGCCGGAAGCGCGGATCCGCGGGGTTGCCGAGGAATTCGGCATCGACCTGCACGGCATCCGCATCG
>CAZGPO010000159.1:0-5754 GCA_964527745.1 uncultured Dechloromonas sp. | reverse complement strand
CGCATCGATGTGAGGGGCGAATGAACCCTTCGCAAGCCAGTCGATACCGTTGGATCGTGATCGGTTGTTTCCCATGGCGGTCTCCAAAAGTTGGGGCCACCACTGCACTCTGCTAGGAAAACTATGTCTACCAATTCACGCGTCGATCTCGCCGAAAGCCTCTCCATGACTGCGTCTTACCGGAGAAGCTAGTCCAAACTATCCCTAGTTGCGATCTATGCATAGGGGTCGATATCCGCCAATGACCTCCAATTGACCTCTAAACTTGGTCTAGGCACCAAGATCTTCGCCTAACCTCTCACAAGGCGAGGCAGGGGAAGCGGGTTAGAATCCCGCTCCATGCCTGCACTCTCTCCCGCCCGCCAGTCCCTGCTGCTGTTCCTGCTCGCCATTGCGGTGCTGCTGCCCGGCATCTGGGAAGCGACCGGGCTGACCGGCAAGGACGAGTTCTTTCTCGGCTTGCGCACGCCGATGGAAATGATCGAGGGTGATCACTGGCTGGTGCCCTTCCTTGATGGCGCACCGCGCATCCGCAAGCCGCCGCTGGTCTACTGGGCCGGGCGCGCCAGTTACGAACTGTTCGGGATTTCACTGACCAGCGCCCGCCTGGTCGCCGTACTCTTCGCCGCCCTGCTGGTCGTGGCGACCGCCGGCATCGCTCGCCGCCTCTCGGGCATGGCCGAGACCGGCTGGCTCGCCGGCTGCATCCTGCTCGGTACCCTCGGCATGGCCAGCGAAGCCCGCCGCCTGATGCTCGACGTGCCGGTCGCCGCGCTATCCGCGGCCGCCTTCTGGAGCCTGCTGGCGTGGCTCGATTCCGGGCAAAAAAGGTGGTTGACCGCAACGAGTGTGCTGCTCGCCGCCGGTTTCCTGACCAAGGGACCCATCGTCGCCCTCGTCTGCGGCGGCGGCTGCCTGGCGCTGCTCGCCGGCGGCCGCCTGAGCATCGGGCGTCTGCGCGCCGAATGGTTGGCAATCGCCACTCACGCAGCACTCTTCGCGCTGCTCGCGCTGCCCTGGTTTTTCATCGTCCGCGCCCTCTATCCGGACGCCGCCAACCTCGTCCTCGCCGACGAACTCGAATCGCGCCAGTTCTTCAATTTCTCGCCCGGCATCGTCCTTGGCCTGCTCACCGTCGCGGCGCCCTGGGTTTTCGTCTTCGTCGGTGCCGCCTGGGGCGCCTGGAAGCGCTCGCCGCTCGATCGCCTGCTGCTGATCTGGTTTCTCGCCACCTTCCTGCCCTTCGCCTTCATCAAGAGTTTCGACCGTTACCTGATCGGCTCGCTGGTACCGCTGTCCATCCTGATCGCGCTGGCACTGCCCGAAATGCGCAGTCGCTGGCCGTTCCGTCTCGGCCTGACACTAGCGCTGCTGCTTGGCTTCGGCATCGCCGGCTTCGTTTTCTGGTTCGGCCTCGGCAGCTGGTACTGGGCGATTTTGCCAGCCCTCTATTTCGCCTGGGCCTGGTGGCGGGAGCGCAGCCTCGGCCACACGCTGGCCGCCCCGGCGCTCTACTGGATGGCGCTGCTCTGGGGCGTGTTTCCGGCAATCGGCGTCAACGCCGTTCCTGAAAACGTCCGCGAACTCGGACGGAGCCGCGACATCGCCATGTTCGACGGACCGCAACCGGCGCTACTGCCGATTCTCAGCCAGCGTACGCAGCGTCATTACGGAAAGCTGGACCGTTTCGATCTGGCCGAGCTGAATGCGCTGCACGCCCTCGTCTTCCTCGAAAGCAAGGACGTTGCACGCTTCGAGAACGAAGTCGGCACAGGCGGTTTCGCGGCGCGCGAAGTCGGCCGTTACCAGACCCTCGCCTCGCACGGTTCCGGCCTGCGTTTCGCCAAGACCGGCGCACAGGCTGCCGACTGGAAGGCTGCCTTTTCCAACCGTGACCTGGCGCCGCTGATGACGACCGTCGTCTGGTTCGAGATCGACAAGCCATGACCCTGCCGCGCTGGCTGGCCCCCCTTCTTTTCATTATGGCCGTCGCCGCTGCTGCCTGGCGGGCGCCGACCCCCGCCATGCCGGAATTCGACGCCGCCCCTGCAGGCCTGCCGGACAAGGCACCGCCCTATTTCGCCGCTGCCATGCTGCCGACTGCCGCCGCGTCCGCCCATGCCGCGACGCTCGCCGTACTGCCCGACGGCCGCGTCGCCGCCGCCTGGTTCGCTGGCACCCGCGAAGGCGCCGCCGATGTCGCCGTCTGGTTCGCGACGCTCGACCATGACCAATGGAGCGCCCCGCGCACCATCGCCACGCGCGAAGACACTGCCGCCGCAACGCTAGGCTACGTACGCAAACTCGGCAACCCGGTGCTTTTCGTCAGCGGCGAGCAGCTTCACCTGTGGTTCGTCAGCGTCGCTTTCGGCGGCTGGGCAGGCAGCGCGCTGAATCACAGCGTCTCGCTCGACAACGGCAACACGTGGTCGCCGCCGACACGTCTGCAGACCTCGCCGTTCTTCAACATCAGCACCCTGGTACGCACTCCGCCGCTGGCACTGGACAACGGCGAAATCGGCCTGCCGGCTTATCACGAATTCATCGCCAAGCATGGCGAATGGCTGCGCCTGGCGGCGGATGGCCGGATTCTCGACAAGGCGCGCATGACCCACGCCGGGCACACGCTGCAACCGGCGGTCGCCGCCTTCGATGCCCGGCACGCGCTGGCCATCCTGCGCGTCGGCGGCCCCGGCCCGGGCCGGATTCGCAGCGCGACCAGCAACGATGGCGGCGCGACCTGGATGACCGCAGCGGACCTGCCGCTGCCCAATCCGAACGCCTCGGTCGCCCTGCTGCGCCTGCACAGCGGCCGCCTGCTGATCGCCGGCAACGGCGCCGGCAACCGCAACCAGCTACTGCTCTGGATTTCCGACGACGCGGGCAAGCACTGGCGCCCGGCACCAAGCGTCGAGCGCGACCCCGACGCGCTCGCCGAATTCTCCTATCCGGCCCTGCTCCAGACCCGCGACGGCCGCATCCACCTCGCTTACACCTGGCGCCGCCAGGGGATCAAGCATGCAGTTTTCAACGAATCCTGGCTGAATGGCGGAATGCCATGAGCGCGACCACGATCTACGGTTTCGTAGCGCACGGCGTCATCTTCGGCGCCTTCGTCAGTCTGCTGCCGCTCGGCGCCAAGCGCCGGCTGCTCGGCCTGGCAGCGATCCCGATCGCGCTGGCAACCGGCATCGCGGCATTGATGAACGGCATTGCCGGCACGCCGTCACTGACCCTGCTGGCGCTCGCCATCTGGCTCCTGGCGGGAAAAACCCGGTCACGACTGACACTACGATCCGCCCTGATCCTGCTCGCCTTCGCCATCCCGTTCTACAGCATGGCGCTCGGCTTCGGGCCGTTCGACCCCTACGCGCCCGGCTACCAGCCGCTGCCGTTGCTCGTCGCCAGCCTCCCGCTGGCGGCGCTGCTCTGGTGGCGCCGGCTGGACGGCTGGCTGCTGATCCTGGCAATCGACCTCGCCGGCTACGCCAGCGGTCTCTTCGCCAACCTGTGGGACGTACTGTTCGACCCGCTGCTGGTACTCGTGGCGCTGGCGGTGGTCATCAGGCACCATGTTCGACGTGCACATCATTTTTCGGCATGACAGACACCAAAGAAATCGAAATCCGGATCAAAAGCGTCGAACAACTGTTCAACAGTTTCGATCCCGCCCCCTTTCGCGAGCGCGAACTCGACCGCGAAGCCGAACGGCATATCGTTTCCTATGCCCGCGAAATCGACGCCGGCAACCCCGTCGAGCTTGTCATCTACCTGCCGCCCGCGACGATAGCGCCGACGCTGTCCAAGGAACTCGCGGCCGCCATCGGACACCACTTCGAACTGCGGGCCCGCGAACAGGAGATCGAACTCAACGAACTGCGCCGCCTTGGTCGCAAGGGGTTGGCGGTCGGTCTGCTGGTCATGCTGTTCGCGACACTCGCCGGTATCGGCCTGACCAATGTCTTTCCCAAGTCGAGCTTCTTCGAAACGATCGAGCAGAGCCTGATCATCTTCGCCTGGGTCGCGCTGTGGCGGCCAGCCGAGATTTTTCTATACGACCGCTGGCCGCTGATCCGTGAACGCAAGCTGTTTCAGCGCCTGGCCACGGCGCCGGTCATTGTCCGCGCGGCGGAAGCCAATGTTCGCCCTGCCTGACATACTGATCCCGCCCGCCGACGCGGCGACTACAGCCGGAGTGGTCGCAGCCACGCAGGTCTGGCTCGAACGCGCGGTCATCGGCCTCAACCTGTGCCCGTTTGCCAAGGCGGTGCACGTCAAGCAGCAAATTCGCTTTGCCGTGACCGGGGCGCAGACTGCCGACGAACTGCTCGCCGAACTCGAACACGAGTTGCAAACGCTGGCGGCGGCCGATCCCGAGTTGCACGACACCACGCTGCTGATCCACCCCGAGGTCATGGGCGATTTTCTCGACTTCCACTTCTTCCTCGCCGAAGCCGACGCGGCAATCCGGCGACTCGAACTGGACGGCGTCATCCAGATCGCCAGCCTCCATCCGCGCTACGAGTTCGCCGGCAGCGACGCCGACGATATCGACAATTACACCAACCGCGCGCCCTATCCGACCCTGCACCTGTTGCGCGAGGCGAGCATCGATCGAGCCGTGGCGGCCTTTCCCGACGCCGCCGACATTTTCGAGCACAACATCGAAACCTTGCGTCGCCTTGGCCACGAAGGCTGGAGGCAACTGTGGCTGGACGATGCGACGAAGGGTTAACAGCTCAGCAATGGCCTTTGAAAATCGGGCACTTTTCGCGGTCGACCACACCGGAGGAGGCTCTCCGGGTGAAACGAGAGAAAAAAGGCCTATGGTTCAACCATGCCGATCAAAAACCGCTGCACGGACTGCTGGTTTCGTATCTGACGCTGGCGGGTTGCTCCCGCCGCAACTCGCCGCGGTAGAGCCGCCAGTCGAAATACGATTTCATCCGGACACGCTCAGCACCGCGTACCCACAGGGTTTCACCGCTGGCGCGAAAGGCGCCATCCCCCGAACTGCCTGCCACATCGCCACTGAAGCTCATTTTGCGCGGCGGGCCGTAGGTGGCGAAGATCGCCGCCAGGGTGTTGGCATAGTCGGCATCGGAGTGGATGTTGCGGGTGTAGGACACCAGATAATTTCCACAGAAACCGAATTTACCCAGAACGCGTGGGGGTATCGACGTGCCGACGAACCAGTAGCCACCCGCACCCGGTCGTGCCACCAGACCATAAGACGCCGCCACGGCGACCAGCTGCTGGGTTTTCATGCCGGTCCAGAAACCATCAACCTGAAAGGCCAGGCCGGAGCCGGGCAACAATGCCCCGAGAAGCAGTGAAATGCGTGTCACGCTGCGGAAATGGCTCATTGTTCTCTCCCCCATTCAGTTGATTCTGTGGCGGCTGCGAGCACAGAGATGATACGACGCGCGCCGCGCGATCTCCAGCGGCATCCGGATTCTTGCCATTTTTGCCGGTCGACCGCGGGGCCAGCCATTGCTTCCTTGGTCGCAACGACCTGCCAGTGGTTCCCGACTTGATTACAATCGCCAAGACAATCGAACGAGTGGAGACGAACCATGGCCAAGGCGCAATTCTGCTGGGAAGACCCGCTCCTGCTCGACGCCCAGCTGACCCCGGACGAGCGCATGATCCGCGACGCGGCGCGCGATTATTGCCAAGGCCGGCTACTGCCGCGCGTGACCGAATCCTTTCGCCATGAGAAGCCCAACCCCGCGATCTTTCGCGAGATGGGCG
>CAZGPO010000158.1:5423-5754 GCA_964527745.1 uncultured Dechloromonas sp. | reverse complement strand
TGATCGATGGGCGGGTGCGTATCGAATGCGTGGAGGACATCTTCGGCTTGCCCTCGGCTACCTATGTCTCGCCGACACCTACCTCCTGGGTCTCACCACTGACCGCCCCGGCCCCGGTGCCTTTCAGGAAACTGGGCGAGGCGCCCTGGTGGACGGTGGTGAAGCGGGTGGTCGGCGAATCGGCGACGGCCCGGGCCGAGCTTGATCCAGAAAGTGGTCTCCTGGTGGTGTGCGCGAGCCGGCCCTCCGGAGACTCCCTCAACGTGAAGGTGCTGACGCGCCAGGGCAGCGCCGCCTTTGCCGAGGTCGAAGCGATGGGATGCACGCCCAA
>CAZGPO010000158.1:0-5413 GCA_964527745.1 uncultured Dechloromonas sp. | reverse complement strand
GCGATCAAGGCGGTGAATCTCGGTGCTGGGACGGTCCCGGTGGAACGAGGCCTTCTCGATACCGTAACCGACTGCGTCGCCTTCAAGGAAGCGGGGCTGGAAATGGAAAACGGCCAAATCATCGAATTCAGGGACTCAAGGCTGATGTGTTATCATTCTCCACTGAAGGTGGTCGCGGGTTCGGTTCCGTGTTCCGCCAACAAAAAATCAAGTACTTAGCCCGGTCCCGGTGACCGGGCTTTTGCTTTTCTGGTGGTTGACGTGACAGTTCGATTGCATCAAGGCACGCATTTCTATTTTTTTGTTAACACGTGAAGTTTTTCACTGCTGCGCTTCCTGCATCTCCTGATAATTGAAACAGGCTATGGCGCCGCAGTCGTTTTGCGCGATGGTCGCCCTGGCAATAAGCGGAGCATGCAATGAAAAACAAAAAGAACAGTCGTTCGGGTGAAGACCGGAGAAACGAAGACTTGGGGCCGCCATCCGGTTGGAGCGAGCGACGCAGGAGTGTCGAGCGCCGGCGACCGGAAGTGCGTGAAATTTCGTTTGCCGACTGGATGGATTGCCAGCGCAAGTAGCCTTGCGACTAAGAGTGAGAATTACTGCCCAACCCAATCAGTTGTCGTTGCGCTACGGTTGTAGCAGGTGTTGCCGTGCCCAGCCCTGAAGCAACTCCGGCGAAGTTTCCGATACTGCATAGCGAAAACCCCGGAGACTTGGTCGAACGCTGCTTTGGTGCAGCCACCGGCCAAGCACCACTCAATCCACGCTTGAGATGCACCAGCATCGGATTTTGTCGCTATCGTGGTGACTGGCTGGGCGTCGCGATTACCCCGTGCTTCGTGGACCTCGTGTTGTTGCCCGGTGGCGGGGACTTATGGGGAGACATCCCGACAGGCCAGCGGCGATATGTCGACTTGCCGCTGGGAACAGTCGCATTCAGTGCAGCTGAAGACCTCCGGCTCGGCCCCTATCAACACGCGCCACTGCTTGAGTCGGTTGCCACTTTGCCGGACATGGCTACGGCAATTGACCTGGCGAAAAAAGTCATGGCCGGAATCTGTGTTACCGAAATACCGCCCGAAGCCCCCTACCCCGAAGAAGGGAAGCATCGCGCTGCGTTGCCAGACACGCCCGAGGCACCTTCACGCCGGGGGTTTTTCCGCCGTCTTGCGGGAAAACACTGAGCCCCCGTTGCCGAACACGTAAAACCGATCAACGCGGAGTTGACTGCTCCACCGGTGGTTCGGCAGGATTGGCCTTGGTCGGAATCACGGAAGCCGGTGGTGAAGCAGCTTGCCCAGTCGGAGATGCAACTGGCGCGCCGAGCAGTGCCGGGTGCACCTTGAGTACGCCATCAGGAGCAATGTCCTTCGTTTTCAAGGCGTCCTTGTCGGAAGCGCAAGCGGCAAGCAGGGCGGAGAGCAGGAGAACGGCTGGAAGGAGTTTGTGCATCGTTGTCTGACTGACTGGCATGAACAAGTGTTGATGATAACCGCTCGGCTTGCTGGCGAACAGGCTGGGATGCTACTTATACTTCTGAAATGTTTTTGTAACTTTGGGGGCGGATGATGCCGGATTTGCCGGAGGATTCAAAGATGGATTTGTTGCTATGGCGCCACGCCGAGGCGGAAGATGGCGAGGATGACCTGAAACGGCGGCTGACGCCACGCGGCGAGAAGCAGGCGCGGACGATGGCGAAATGGATTCGCGAGCACCAGCCGAAGGATTTGCGCATCATCGTCAGTCCCGCCGTGCGCACACAACAGACCGCCGAGGCGCTCAAGCTGCCTTTCGAGACGCACCGCAAACTTGGACCCGAGGCCTGCGTTTCCGAACTGATTGCCGCGTCGGGCTGGCCGGCGGCCTCTGATTCGGTTCTGATCGTCGGCCATCAGCCAACACTCGGTCGCATGGCGTCCCTGCTGCTGGCCGGCAGCGAGGCGGAATGGACGATCAAAAAGGGAGCCTTGTGGTGGCTGAGTAACCGAGCTCGTCGCGGTGAAACGCAAACGGTGCTGCGTGCCGTCATTCCCGCCGAAATGTTGGAGTAGACACGAGCGTTGGTTTGCCGTGAAATTGATCCTTTGCATTAGTACGGAGGGAACATGGCTACCAGAAAAACTACTGTTGCACCCACGCCGGCGGTTGCGGCGGCGCCAAAGACGAGAACTGTCCGAGCCCGACAGGTGGCCAGGGGCGACATTCCGCCGACCAAGACCGAGGCCGGGATTGAAAAATTTGTCGTGCATGCTGCGGTCGACGGCGCCCAAGGGTCAAAATTAGGGGTAATGCGTGATGTGATCGCCGGGCTGCCCACCGACGATTCGGTCGCTTTGCTCAAAGGCTTGCTCAGAGAGCAACGCATGGTGCTTGTCGAGCGGGCGCCGAACCCTGACGAAGAACTGATCAAGGATTGGCGCGGCGGTGTTTACCCCTACAAGAACCTGATGCAGCGGCGCAACTATGAGCGCCAAAAATATCGTCTGCAGGTCGAACTCCTCAAGCTGCAGGCCTGGGTCAAGGAAACCGGCCAGAAGGTCGTGATCCTTTTCGAGGGTCGCGACGCGGCAGGCAAGGGCGGAACCATCAAACGTTTCATGGAACACCTCAATCCACGGGGGGCGCGCGTCGTCGCGCTGGAAAAGCCGAGCGAAATCGAACGCGGCCAGTGGTATTTCCAGCGTTATGTCGAACACCTGCCGACCAATGGTGAGATCGTGCTATTCGACCGCTCCTGGTACAACCGGGCTGGCGTTGAACGGGTCATGGGCTTTTGCTCGGAACAGGAATATGTGGAATTCGTCCGCCAGGCACCCGAATTCGAACGCATGCTGGTGCGCAACGGCACCCATGTCATCAAATTCTGGTTCTCGGTCAGCCGCGAAGAACAGCGCCGCCGTTTCGGCGAGCGCAAGGTGCATCCGCTGAAGCAGTGGAAGCTGTCGCCGATCGACGTCGCTTCCCTCGACAAGTGGGATGATTACACCAAGGCCAAGGAAGCGATGTTCTTCCACACCGATACGGCCGATGCGCCGTGGACGGTAATCAAGTCGAACTGCAAGAAGCGCGCACGGCTGAATGCCCTACGTTACATCCTGCACAAATTGCCGTATACGAACAAGGATACGGCTCGAATCGGCAACCTTGACCCGCTGATCGTCGGTCGCGCAAACGTTGTGTACGAGCACGGCGAACACCAGGGTGTACCGATCCTGTGAGACTCACTCAGCTGACGACGTAGGAAGCAGAAGCGGTCGCCAGGAGCAGACCGGTTTCGTTCTTCAGCGTCATCTGAACCGAGGCGATGCGGCCACCGAGGCGGATTATCCGCCCAGTGGCCGTAAATTTTTTGCCGATGCCCTGGTGCAGATAGTCGGTGCGTAAATCAATCGTGCCGACGCGGCCGAAACGATGGCCGACCTGCTCGGTTGTTTCGCCACAGAATTTCTCGGCGATCGCTACCGTCACGGCCAGACCACCGACCGTATCGAGCGCCGAGGCAATCACGCCACCGTGCAGACGGCCATGCAGGAAATGACCAATCAGTTCCTTGCGCATCGCAAAGCTGATTTGCGGGGCAGCCGGATCGAGTGATTCGACCTTGAAACCGAGCAGTTCGTTGAAACAGAGTTTGTGCTCGAAAACCTCGCGCAGGGTGGCGTCCAGGCGGGTTTGCTCTTCAGGCGAGCGGCGGGTTTGAGGGTGAGCGGTCGGTGACATGGGCTGCTTGAAATAAAAAAGGGCGACGGGGTTCCGTCGCCCAAATCGAACGCAATTTTAACGCAGCTTACTTCTTGCGCGGCGGCGGCACGTCGGTGCAGGTGCCGTGCGCCACTTCGGCGGCCATGCCCACCGTTTCACCGAGCGTCGGGTGCGGATGGATGGTCTTGCCGATATCGACCGCATCACAGCCCATTTCGATGGCCAGGCAGACTTCGCCGATCATGTCGCCAGCGTTCGGACCGACGATGGCACCGCCGATGACGCGATGCGTTTCGGCATCGAAAATCAGCTTGGTGAAGCCGTAATCGGCACCGTTGGCGATGGCCCGACCGGAAGCTGCCCAGGGGAACTTGGCGGCTTCGATCTTGCGGCCTTCCTTCTTGGCCTGATCTTCGGTGACGCCGACCCACGCGACTTCCGGATGGGTGTAGGCGACACTCGGGATCACCGAGGCGTCGAAGGCTGATTTCTGGCCAGCCGCCGCTTCTGCTGCGACGTGCGACTCATGCACCGCCTTGTGGGCCAGCATGGGCTGGCCGACGAGGTCGCCGATGGCGAAGATGTGCGGTACGTTGGTCCGCATCTGGGCATCGACGTTGATGAAGCCACGGTTGGTGACCGCCACGCCAGCCTTGTCGGCACCGATCTTGTTGCCGTTCGGCGTGCGGCCGGCGGCTTGCAGGATCATGTCGTACTTGACCGGTTTGGGCGAGACGCCTTCACCTTCAAAATTGACGTAAAGGCCGTCATCCTTGGCCTCAACGGCAACCGTCTTGGTCTTCAGCATGATCTTGTCGAAGCGCTTGGCGTTCTGCTTCTCCCAGACCTTGACGGCGTCGCGGTCGGGGCCTTGCATCAGGCCATCCATCATTTCGACGACATCGACCTTGGCGCCCAGCGTCGAATAGACGGTGGCCATTTCGAGGCCGATGATGCCGCCGCCGATGACCAGCATCTTCTCCGGCACCGATTTTTTGCCAAAAGTCGGCAGTTCGAGCGCCCCGGTCGAATCGACAATACGCGGGTCCTTCGGCATGAAGGGCAGATGCATGGCAGCCGAGCCGGCGGCAATGATGCACTTCTGGAACTTGACGACCTTCTTGGCGCCGGTCTTGTCCTGGCCCGCGCCTTCGGTCACTTCCACCTCGATGTGATGCGGGTCGAGGAAGGTGCCGATGCCGCGCACGATGTCGACCTTGCGGCCTTTGGCCATGCCGGCCAGACCGCCGGTCAGCTTGCCGACGACCTTGTCCTTGTGGGCACGCAGCTTGTCAATGTCGACCGTCGGAGCGGCGAAGGTGACGCCGAGATCGTTGGCGTGTTCAGCATCTTCCATGACTGCGGCAACGTGCAGCAGCGCCTTGGACGGAATGCAGCCGACGTTGAGGCAGACGCCACCGAGGGTAGCGTAGCGCTCGACGATGACCGTCTTCATGCCGAGGTCGGCCGAGCGGAAGGCGGCGGAATAGCCGCCGGGGCCGGCACCGAGGACGAGCATCTCGCACTCAAGGTCGGCACCGCCGCCATGGCTGGCGGCAATCGGTGCCGCAGCGGCCGGCATGGCGGCAGGCGCGGCTTCCGTTTTTGTGGCATTTTCCGCGTTGACCGCAACGGGCGTTCCTGCCTCAACCTTGATCAGCACGACACCTTCGCTGACGCGCGATCCGGGCTGGATCAACACTTCCTT
>CAZGPO010000157.1:888-5853 GCA_964527745.1 uncultured Dechloromonas sp. | reverse complement strand
GAATTCGCGGGAATTGTCCTTGCCCTGACCGATCTTTTCGCCCTTGTACGAGTACCAGGCACCAGATTTTTCGACCAGCTTGTGGGCGACGCCCATCTCGACAATTTCGCCATGGCGCGAAATCCCTTCGCCATACAGGATATCGAAAATAGCCTCGCGGAACGGCGGTGCCACCTTGTTCTTGACCACCTTGACCTTGGTTTCGCTGCCGATGACTTCATCACCCTTCTTGATCGCGCCGATACGTCGGATATCGAGGCGGACCGAGGCGTAGAACTTAAGTGCGTTGCCGCCGGTCGTTGTTTCCGGAGAACCGAACATGACGCCGATTTTCATGCGGATCTGGTTGATGAAGACGACCAGCGTGTTGGTCTTTTTGATGTTGGCGGTCAGCTTGCGCAGCGCTTGGCTCATCAGGCGGGCATGCAAGCCAACCATCTGGTCGCCCATTTCGCCTTCGATTTCGGCACGCGGCGTCAGCGCGGCCACCGAGTCGATGACGATGATGTCGACCGAACCTGAGCGCACCAGCATGTCGGCGATTTCCAGCGCCTGCTCGCCGGTATCCGGCTGCGAGATCAGCAGATCGCCGACATTGACGCCGAGCTTTTGCGCGTATTGCGGGTCGAGCGCGTGTTCGGCATCGATGAAGGCAGCGACGCCGCCGAGCTTCTGCATTTCAGCGACCACCTGCAGACACAGTGTGGTCTTGCCGGACGACTCCGGGCCGTAAATTTCGACGACGCGGCCGCGCGGCAAGCCACCGACGCCGAGCGCGATATCGAGACCCAGCGAACCGGTGGATACCACCTGGATGCCTTCGTCGATTTCGGCATCGCCCATCTTCATGATGGAGCCCTTGCCGAACTGCTTTTCAATCTGTTGCAGCGCCGCTGCGAGCGCTTTCGCCTTGTTGTCGTCCATGGTTTACCTCGAGTATTTGACGGGATTATGGCACAGGGGCCGGAGATGGAACAAAAATTGCTGCCGATACGAGCCGGCGAATCGCTGCGCTGTGAATAGACACAGCCGGCCCAAATACTGTTTGTTTATACAGTATATTGATTCAGGTGACTTGGCAAGTTAAGCAAGAGCCCTTTGGACAATGGATTTCGGCCATTTTTCCGGGTTGACCGCGCCCCGCAGGAAGTACCCTTGGGACGCAACAACCGATAATTCAGCAGCACGCCGTCGTTCGCAATCACCATGAACTCATCCGGCCGCGATGCCGCCAGCTGCTTGGCCGTGACTTATAATTTCCGCGTTTTCATTCTTTCGTCCGAAATTTCCCGACTTTGCCGCCATGATGATCTGGTTCGTCGCCCTCTATCTTCTGGTTTCGGTCAGCATCGGCCTGCTCGCCGCGACGCGGGTCCATAACTCCAAAGATTTCGCGATCGCCGGGCGTTCGCTGCCCTTTCCGGTCGTTATGGCCACCGTGTTCGCGACCTGGTTCGGCGCCGAATCGATCTTCGGAATTTCATCGACCTTTCTCAAGGACGGCCTCGGCGGCATCGTCGCCGACCCCTTCGGCTCCTCGGTGTGCCTGGTCCTGTCCGGCATCCTGTTCTCGCGCTACCTCTACAAGCTCAACATCATTACCCTCGGTGACTACTACCGCATGCGCTACAACCGCACGGTCGAAGTGCTAACTACGTTGTGCATCGTCGCTTCCTATCTCGGCTGGGTCGCCGCCCAGACCAAGGCACTCGGCCTGCTGTTCTTCGTCGCTTCGGATGGCGCTGTCAGCGAAACGACAGGCATGATCCTCGGCACCGCACTGGTCCTGACCTACACCATATTCGGCGGCATGCTGTCGGTGGCCATCCTCGATTTCGTCCAGATGATCGTCATGCTCGGCGGCCTCTTGTTCATCGCCTGGATCGTCGCCGGAAAAGTCGATGGCGGTGTCAGCACGGTCATCAACCACGCATCACAGGCCGGCAAGCTCAAGTTCTTTCCCGACGCCGACCCTTGGTTGTGGCTGACCTTCATCGGTTCGGGCGTGACCATGATGTTCGGCTCGATTCCGCAGCAGGACGTCTTCCAGCGCATCACCTCGGCGAAAACGGCAAGCATCGCTCTCTGGGGTTCGGTCGCCGGCGCGCTACTCTATTTTGCATTCACCTTCGTCCCGATATTCATCGCCTACGGCGGCACGCTGATCGACCCGGCGGCCCTCGGCGGGCTGGTCGCCGAGGGCGGCGAGAAAATCATCCCGACCCTGGTGACCCAGCACACGCCGTTCATCGCCCAGGTTTTTTTCTACGGTGCCGTGCTCTCAGCCATCATGAGCACCTCGTCGGCGACCCTGCTGGCGCCTTCGGTCACTTTCTCCGAAAACATCATTCGCAGCCTCAAACCCGACATGACCGATCGCCAGTTCCTGCTGCTCATGCGCAGTGTCCTGTTGATCTTCGCTACTTTTGTGCTGCTTTTTGCCCTCTACTCCGAATCATCGATTTTCCAGATGGTCGAGGGCGCCTACAAGATCACACTGGCCGGCGCCTTCGCGCCGCTGGTCAGCGGCATCTTGTGGCGTCACGCGACGACGCAGGGGGCACTGTTTTCAATCTTCGGCGGTATCGTTTCCTGGCTGCTGATCGAGTTCCTGATCGGCGAAAAAAGCCTCGTTCCGCCCCAGTTGATCGGCCTTGGCGTCAGCATTCTTGGCATGATCGCCGGCTCGCTGCTGCCGCAATGGGTCGGCCCTGCAACACCGGCCGCCGATATCCACGCCGCGCTGCACCACCGCGCCGCCGCCGAGACACATCACGCCGGGGATCACCCGCACCGGCACTGACATACAATCGGGACCATGGACACCCGCGGCCCTATTCTTCTTGCCCGCTACCTGGCGCTGGCCTGGCTTGGCCTGATCATCTACGGCAGCCTCTATCCGTTTGCCGGCTGGCGGGATACCGGCGTCTCGCCCTTTGCCTTCCTTGACGGCGGCTGGCCTCGCTACTGGACCGCGTTCGACCTCGCCGTCAATGTTGTGGTCTACCTGCCTTTGGGCTTCTTTCTGACGCTCGCTCTGCGCCGCCTGCCCGGGCGCTTCACCGGGCTGACTGTCGCGGTCCTGCTCTCTGCCAGCGTCAGCCTGCTGCTCGAAACCGTGCAGACCTGGCTGCCGTCGCGGGTTCCCTCCAATGTTGATCTCGCCTGTAACACGCTCGGCGGGCTGCTCGGCGCCTTGCTGGCACAAACGGCGGGACCGCGCATCTTCCGGCGTATTGGCGCATTGCAAGAGCGCCTGATCGCGCCAATCCCGCACGCCGAACTTGGCTTGACCCTGCTCGGCCTCTGGCTGCTGATTCCGTTGTCGCCGGAAATCCTGCTCTTCGGCGCTGGCGACCTCCGCCAGATCCTCGGCTTCGGCAGTGCCGTCCCCTTCGCCGCGGAAAGCTACGTGCTGATCGACGCCAGCATCACCTCCTTCAATGCACTGGCGGTCGGTCTGATCGTCCGTCAACTTTGCATCAGCAAGGCCACGGCCTATGTCGTCGTACCGCTGTTCATCCTGCTCGGCCTGCTCGTTCGCACGCTGGCCGCAGCAATCCTGGTCAGTCCCGACGAGGCCTTCACCTGGCTGACCCCCGGTGCGAAAATGGGGCTGCTGATGGCGGGCGCCGGCCTGGCGATCACGCTGGCCCTGCCGGCGACGGCACGGCTGATGCTGGCCGCGCTGGCGCTGATGGCCGGCACGACGCTGGTCAATCTCGCACCGCCCAACCCTTACTCAGCCGTGGCGCTAGCGACCTGGCGCCAGGGCCACTTTCTTAATTTCAACGGACTGACACGCTGGATCGCCACCTTATGGCCCTTCCTGACAATGCCCTTCCTGCTGCTGACCGTGCGTCGCCAATAGCCTGGCATGCACTGACCACGGACCACGCCGCCGACCGGCTCGGCGTCGATCGCGCGCGGGGGTTGAGTTCGGACGAGGCTGCGGAGCGTCTGCTCCGCCATGGCCTCAACCGGCTGACTGAAACGCCGGGAAAACCGGCCTGGAAACGTTTCGCCGAGCAACTCATGCAACCGCTGGTGCTGGTGTTGATCGCCGCCGGGCTGGTGACCAGCGCGCTCGGCGAATGGGTCGATGCCAGCGTGATCTTCGGTGTCGTGCTGGTCAATGCCATCATCGGCTACTGGCAGGAAGCCAAGGCCGAGGGCGCCCTGGCGGCACTGGCGCGCAGCGTCGCCACGCCGGTCACGGTGCGCCGCGACGGCCAGCGTCTGAAGCTCGACGCAGCCCAGCTGGTGCCCGGCGACGTCGTCCTGCTGGCCGCCGGCGACCGCGTCCCGGCCGACCTGCGTCTGGTTCACCAGCGCGAACTGCACGCCGACGAATCGCTGCTGACCGGCGAATCGCTGCCGGTCGACAAGAACGCCGCCGCCATGCCGGACGACACACCGCTCGCCGAACGCCGCAACATGACCTACGCCGGCGCCACCATCATTGCCGGACAGGGTGCCGGGCTGGTTATCGCAACCGGCGATGCCACCGAAACCGGGCGCATCGCCGGCCTGATCGCCAGCGCCCCGGAACTGGCGACACCGCTGACACGCAAGATGGCGACATTCTCGAACTGGCTGCTGTGGGCCATCGGCGGCCTCGCGCTGCTCACCGTCGCAGTCGGGCTGGCGCGCGGCGCGCCGCCGTTCGAGATGTTCATGGCCGCTGTCGCCTTGGCCGTCGGCGCCATCCCCGAAGGGCTGCCGGCAGCCGTGACGGTGACGCTGGCGATCGGCGTCGGGCGCATGGCGAAGCGGCGAGCCATCATCCGGCGCCTGGCGGCGGTCGAAACCCTCGGCAGCACGACCGTCATCTGTTCGGACAAGACCGGCACCCTGACACGCAACGAGATGACGGCGCAGTCCGTGGTCTGCGCCGGGCTCAGGATCGACGTGCAGGGTGTCGGCTACGCGCCGGCCGGCCCTCTCGCGATCGACGGCCAGACC
>CAZGPO010000157.1:0-878 GCA_964527745.1 uncultured Dechloromonas sp. | reverse complement strand
CAGCACGACCGTCATCTGCTCGGACAAGACCGGCACGCTAACTGAAAACGCCATGACCGTACGTGCCCTTTACTGCGGCAACCAGCACTTCTCGGTGAGCGGCCATGGCTACAACCCGCAAGGCGAAATTCGCCATGACGAGACAATAGCGGCGAGCGCCGGCGCCCAGCGCGAATGCCTGGTCGCCGGCGCCCTGTGCAACGACGCCGGTCTGGCGAAAAGCGGCCATCACTGGACGATCACCGGCGACCCGACCGAAGCGGCTCTGCTCGTCGTCGCACGCAAGGGCGGGTTCGACGAAAATACACTGAATGCCCTGTTTCCACGACAGGACGAACTGCCGTTCGATGCCCGCCGGCAATACATGGCGACGGTGCACACCATCGACGGCCAGCAAGTTGTCTACGTCAAGGGCGCGCTCGAACGCCTGCTGCCGCGCTGCGTCGACCAGCTCGCCGCCGACGGCCAACCGGAAGCGCTCGACCGGGCACACATCGAAGCCATAGTCGAGGGATTTGCCGGGCAGGGCATGCGCGTTCTACTGCTGGCGCGTCGCGTGCTCCCCGACGACAAGGCTCTGTCCGACGAATGCCTGCAGGGGCTCAGCCTGATCGGTGTGGTCGGCATGATCGATCCACCGCGCAAGGCGGTGATTAGCGCGATCCGTAACTGTCACTCAGCCGGCATCCGGGTCAAGATGATTACCGGCGATCATGCCGTCACGGCGCTCGCCATCGCCCGCCAGATCGGGCTCACCGCCGAACAGGCGCTGACCGGGCGCGAGCTGGCGCTGCTCGACGAAAATGCACTGACGCTGGCCGCCCACGAAACCGACGTCTTCGCCCGTGTCGAACCCGAGCAGAAGCTGCGTCTGGTGC
>CAZGPO010000156.1:0-5870 GCA_964527745.1 uncultured Dechloromonas sp. | reverse complement strand
CTGGCCGAAAAAGCGGGCATTGATGACCCGGGTGTCGTTGAAAACCAGCAGGTCGCCCGCCTTGAGCAGACCCGGTAAATCAATAAATTTGCGGTCAAAATGCTGTTGACCGCAGACATGCAGCAGCCGACTGCCGGTCCGCTCGCGGGCCGGGTGCTGGGCGATCTGTTCAGGCGGAAGAAGGAAGTCGAAGTCCTCGACCGTCAACGGCATGGCTGGTATCCGCTGTGGTTAAACAAAAACGGCCTTCCATCAGGAAAGCCGGTTTGTCGTTACTGGTGCCCCGAGCCAGACTCGAACTGGCACACCTTTCGGCGGCGGATTTTGAATCCGCTGCGTCTACCGATTCCGCCATCGGGGCGAATGGAGGCCGGATTATCCCCGAATCACTTCTTTGGTTCAAGCGACTCGGTACACGGGAAGGCTTTTGATAGCGCTGCGGCGACCAGCGTCGCCGTGCCGGTTTCCGGATTCGGCGGTTGCCGTTCGAGGTGGGCAAGTACGGCGCGCACCAGGCGGTAGGAGAGATCGCGGCCGGCCGGCAGGCAAAAGGCGTTGAGCTTGACGCCAACCGACTCGGCCAGGAAATCGCTGACTGCGTAGCCGTCGGCGAAGCCTTCGACATAGGCGATGCAACGCGCGCTCTTGGGCGACTGATAAGGATCAAGGCGCCCGCTTTTGGCGTGGGATTCCTCGGCGGCCTGACAGTCCTCGCGCAGTTCCTTGCCGGAATAGGCGTACGCCGGCAGAGCGAAGAATGCGGCACAAAGGAGCAGCCACTTCATGGTGTTTCGAACCAGTTGAGTTGAGCGTGCAGGTTGACGACGCTGCCAACGACGATCAGCGCCGGCGGCGTGATGCCGGCCTGCTCGATACGTTGCGGCAGCGTTTCGAGCGTGGCGAGCAGGGACTGTTGCGTTGGTAGCGTACCGTTACGGACGACCGCGGCCGGCGTCTGGGGCGGCAGGCCGTGGCTGATCATCTGCCGGCAGATTTCCTCGGCAGCGCCAATACCCATGTAGAAGACGACGGTCTGGTTGGGGCGGGCAAGCGCCGGCCAGTCGAGGTTGACCGTGTGATCCTTCAGGTGCCCGGTGACGAAGGTCACGGCTTGCGCGTGATCGCGATGGGTCAGCGGAAAACCGGAATAGGCGGCGCAACCCGATGCGGCAGTGACACCGGGAACGACCTCGAAGGGTATGCCGGAGGCGGCGAGGATTTCAAGTTCTTCGCCACCGCGTCCGAAAATGAACGGGTCACCGCCCTTGAGGCGAACGACGGCAAGGCCCTCGCGCGCCAGATCGACCAGCAATTTGTTGATCGCTTCCTGGGGCAGCGTGTGCTTGGAGGCTTCCTTGCCGGCATAGATGCGGCGGGCATCCGGGCGCGCCAAATCCATGATGCCATCGCCGACCAGGTGGTCGAAAACCAGCACATCGGCCCGGGCGATCAGACGCGCAGCCTTGACCGTCAGCAAGTCGGGGTCGCCGGGGCCGGCACCGATCAGCCAGACTTTGCCGGCTTCCAGAGTGTTGTTTGTTTCCATGGGGCCAATTGTTCCTTAGGGCGCACATCCTAATGCGCGAATCGTTGCCTGCCAATAGGAAGCGGCCAGGTCGTTTAAAATATAGTTCAAAAGTAATATATAGATAGTTCTAAATAACTATAGCATATTGAATATAAAGCTTTTCTTATTCAGCAAAAGCTTGATTAGCATCAAGGATGCCTTTTCGACCCTCGTTCAATCTGACGCCTATCGCGCCGGGAGGTGGGCGCGTTCCGATTATTTCTAGGAGAGAGAAGATGAAGAAAACCGTAGTGGGGATGTTGTCGATGACTGTCATGGCTTTGGCCATGGGTTCCGCTTTCGCCCAGGATGCCGCCAAGGCGCCAGAACTGAGCGCGGCCGAAAAGGAGCAGGCCAAGAAGATTTACTTCGAGCGTTGCGCCGGCTGTCACGGCGTGCTGCGCAAGGGCGCCACCGGCAAGAACCTCGAGCCGCACTGGTCCAAGAAGGACAAGGACGGCAACGTCACCGAGGGTGGCACCGTCAAGCTGGGCCAGAGCCGTCTGGAAAAGATCATCGGTTATGGTACCGATGGCGGCATGGTCAACTTCGACGACATCCTGACCAAGGAAGAAATCAACCTGATGGCCAGGTACATCCAGAACACGCCGGATGTGCCGCCTGAGTACAGCTTCAAGGACACGATGGATTCGTGGAAGATGATCGTCCCGGTCGATCAGCGGCCGAAGAAGCAGATGAACAAGCTGAACCTCAAGAACGTCTTCTCTGTGACCCTGCGCGATACCGGCGAAGTGGCGCTGATCGACGGCGACACCAAGGAAATCGTCAGTATCGTCAAGACCGGCTACGCGGTCCATATTTCCCGCCTCTCCGCTTCCGGTCGTTACGTCTATGTTATCGGTCGCGATGGCCGCCTGAGCCTGATCGATCTGTGGATGGAAAAGCCGGCGGTCGTGGCTGAAGTCAAGATCGGCTTCGATGCCCGTTCGGTCGATACCTCCAAGTTCAAGGGCTTTGAAGACAAGTACGCGATTGCCGGTTCCTACTGGCCACCCCAGTACGTCATCATGGATGGCGACACCCTGAAGCCGCGCAAGGTGGTTTCGACCCGCGGCATGACGGTCGATGGCGAATACCATCCGGAACCGCGCGTTGCCTCCATCGTCTCGTCCTTCATCAAACCGGAATGGGTGGTCAACATCAAGGAAACCGGTCAGATCATTCTGGTCGATTATTCCGATATTGAAAACCTGAAGACGACCACCATCTCGTCCGCCAAGTTCCTGCATGACGGCGGCTGGGATGCTTCCAAGCGTTACTTCCTGGTGGCGGCCAATGCCTCCAACAAGATCGCCGCGGTCGACACCAAGACCGGCAAGCTGGCGGCGTTGGTCGATACGGCCAAGATCCCGCACCCGGGTCGCGGCGCCAATTTCACCCATCCGAAGTTCGGCCCGGTCTGGGCGACCGGTCACCTTGGCGCCGATGTCGTGACGCTGATCAGCACGCCGTCCGACGAGAAGAAGAATGCCCAGTACAAGCAGAACAACTGGAAGGTCGTCCAGGAAGTCAAGCACGTGCCCGGCAACCTGTTCGTCAAGACCCATCCGAAATCCAAGCACCTGTGGGCCGATTCGCCGCAGAACCCGGACAAGACCCTGGCCGAATCCGTTGCCGTGTGGGACATGGCCGACCTGTCCAAGCCGAAGGCCGTGATCAACGTCGCCAAGGATTCCGGGCTGCCGGAAACCAAGGCAACGAAGCGCGCGGTGCACCCGGAATACTCGGCTGACGGCAAGGAAGTCTGGATCTCCCTGTGGGGCGGCAAGACCGACCAGTCCGCCATCGTCGTCTATGATGATGCAACGCTGAAGGTCAAGAAGGTGATCACCGATCCGAAGATGATCACGCCGACCGGCAAGTTCAACGTCTACAACACGCAGCACGACATTTACTAATTTGGCGTTTGCCTGACCATGTAATCAAAACGGGGGCGCAAGCCCCCGTCTCGTATGTAAAACGGAGATAACGATGAACCAGAAATTGACCTCGCTTTTTGTAACGGCAGCCCTGATGACAATCGGTTCGCAGGTTGCTTTGGCGGCACCGGACTGGAGCAAGGTCCCGACCAAGAATATTCCGGTTATTCATACCGGTGTGGCACCGTTTGAATGGGTGAGGAGTAGCGACCATAGTGGTGCCAGTGGCTTGAAGAAGGGTGAGACCTGTGCTGGTTGTCACAACGACGGCGGCAAGCTCGATATCGACCTCAAGCGTCTGGCCAGCAAGGATCTGGAGCCGAAAGGAGCGCCGAAGACGATGACCTTTCCGGTTGGTGTCCAGTCGGCCTACGATGCCAACAACCTTTATGTTCGTCTGACCTTCAAGGCACCGGTCGGCGGCTTCGATCATTCCGACAAGGACAACGAAGTCAAGGCGACCGTGATGTTCCCCAATGACAAGGTGACGATGGGCGATCAGGTGGGTTGCTGGGCTGCGTGCCACAAGGATGTCCGCACCATGCCGGGTGGCGATGACAAGAAGACGAAGTATGTGACTGCCGGAGCCATGGACCTGATGCAGTGGACGAGCAGCGGCAAGACGATTGACGGCTCGGTGACCGACAAGCGCAACATGGAAGGCGGCAAGGCGGGCGTGACGGCGGAAGGCAGCAAGTCCGGCGACACCTATACCGTGACCTTCACCCGCAAGCTGGCCGGTGGCGTCAATCTCGCCCCGGGCAATGCTGTTCCGTTCGGTGTTGCCGTGCACGCCGACCATGCCGGCGGTCGTTTCCACCACGTATCCTTCGGTCACACCATCGGTCTTGGCACCGATGGCGACGTGAAGGCCACGAAGCAGTAAACGGACCCGCGACGGGTCCTCGCATGTTTGTCATGCAGTTGAAACTGAAACGAGCGTCGGCACTGCTGGCGCTCGTTTCTTTTTCCGCCCTGGCAGGGCAGACGGTCGAAGTTAGTATCGAAAAGTATGCTTATACGCCGCAGGAAGTCAGCATTCGCGTCGGCGATACGGTAAAGTGGGTCAATCGCGAAAAGCGGACCAGTCATTCGGTGGTTTTTCCGCAGGAAGGCGGGCGCGAATCCGAGCGCTTTTTCCCCGATGAAAGCTGGCAACGGCAGTTTATGCAGCCGGGCCGCTACCCATACCATTGCGGCCCGCATCCGGAAATGAAAGGCCTGATCATTGTCGGCGAGTAAGTTGTTATTTGCCCTGTTTTTGGCGTCGACCGCAACAACCGGAAGTGCAGAGCCAGCAAGGGCTGCTGAACCGAATGCAGCCCGGCAAAAGGAACTGGTGCACCTGGTGCGCCAGGATTGTGGTTCCTGTCACGGCATGACGCTGCATGGCGGTCTCGGTCCTGCCTTGTTGCCTGAAACCCTGCACGACAAGCCGGCCGAGGGTTTGGTGGCGACGATTTACTACGGTCGGCCGGGTACGCCGATGCCGCCCTGGAAACAGTTCATGTCGGAAGTCGAGGCGGGCTGGATCGTGCAAAAATTGATGACCGGTTTTCCCGAATAGAGGATGTGATGCGCCTATTTCTGAGTTTAGTCGTCGCAGTGTTGCTGAGTGCCTGTGCCGGAACGCCGACGGTGAAAGGCACCGGCGACCTCGGTCTGATCATCGAACGTTCCAGCGGCCATGTCACGTTGGTCAATACCACGTCGCGCCAGCCCTATGCCCGGATCGGCGGGCTTGGCGACCTCTCGCACGCTTCTGCCGTTTATTCGCGCGACGGGCGTTACGCCTTCATTTTCGGTCGTGATGGCGGGTTGACCAAGATCGACCTGCTCGAAGGCCGCATCGTCAAGCGCATCATCCAGTCGGGCAATGCCATCGGCGGCTCGATTTCCCAGGATGGCCGCATCGTCGTCGCCCAGAACTACACGCCGGGCGGCATCAAGGCCTTCGATGCCGAGACGCTGGAACTGCTGTCTGTAGTGCCGACAGAATACGCGCCGGGAAAATTTTCCAAGGTCGTTGGCCTTGCCGATGTGCCGGGCAACAAGTTCGCCTACGCGCTGTTCGATGGCGGCGAAATCTGGGTTACTGATTTCAGCGATCCGAAGCAGCCCAAGACGCAGCGTTTTCCGGCCGGTACTCAACCCTACGATGGTTTGGTGACGCCCGATGGACGCTTCTATCTGGCTGGCCTGTTCGGCGAAGACGGCGTGGCGCTGCTCGACCTCTGGCAACCTGAGAAGGGCGCACGCAAGATTCTCGAAAATTACGGGCGCGGACAGGAGAAGTTGCCGGTGTTCAAGATGCCGCACCTGCGCGGCTGGTCGGTGGCGCAGGGCAAGGCCTACCTGCCGGC
>CAZGPO010000155.1:0-5907 GCA_964527745.1 uncultured Dechloromonas sp. | reverse complement strand
GATCGGCGGCGAAACCGCCGAGATGCCGGGCATGTACCCGGCCGGCGAATACGATCTGGCCGGCTTTGCCGTCGGCGTCGTCGAGAAGTCGAAGGCCATCGACGGCAAGAACATCCAGCCGGGCGACGTCGTCCTCGGCCTGGCTTCTTCCGGCGCGCATTCCAACGGTTACTCCTTGGTACGCAAGATCATCGAGCGCTCGAAGCCGGACATGAACGCCAAGTTCGACGAGGTTGACGGAAAAGCGCGCACGCTGGCCGATGTCGTCATGGCGCCGACCCGCATCTACGTCAAGCAGGTGCTGGCCACCATGCAAAAGATCACGATCAAGGGCATGGCCCACATCACCGGTGGCGGCCTGCTCGAAAACGTGCCGCGCGTGTTGCCGGAAAACACCGTTGCCGAACTGACCAAGGCCGCCTGGCCGCGTCCCAGGCTGTTCGACTGGATGCAGGCCGAAGGCAATGTCGCCGAAAACGAAATGCACCGCGTCTTCAACTGCGGCATCGGTCTCGTCGTCGTCGTCGCGGCCGCCGATGCCGATGCCGCCATGGCCGAACTGAAGGCGCAGGGCGAGGCGGTCTATCGCATCGGCAAGATCCGGGCGCGGCAGGGTGACGAAGCGCAGACCGTGGTGGTCTGATTTTCTGCGGCAGGCCACCGCGCTGATCTGCGGCCTGCTGTTGCTCAATTTTTCCGCGCCGTTGCAGGCAGCGGAAAAGTCCGTACAGAAATCGGTACCGTTCAAGAAAACCGCCGCCAGGCGGGCGACCAAGAAGCCGGTGACAGCGCATCCTTCCTCTGAGATTGGGACCGCCGAAATCGTCGAATCCGAAACGACCGGACTGCGCGGCAGCGCCAGTTTTTACGGCAAGGATTTCCACGGGCGGCGCACGGCGACCGGCGAGACCTTCGACCAGCGCGGTTTTACTGCGGCCAGCAATCGTTTTCCCCTTGGTAGCTGGGTTGCCGTCAGGCGGCTCGACAACGACCGCTGCGCCGTGGTCAAGGTTAATGACCGCATGCATGCCCGTCATCGGCGACGGGTCATCGACGTCTCGCGCGGGGTTGCGGAATATCTGGACATGGTGCGCGCCGGCGTCGTTCTGGTCCGTGTGGCGCAGCTCAAGGATGATGGGCGCGACGATCAGTCATGCCAGGCAGCATTCGATGCAGGCACACCGCCGGAACCCAAACTCGATGCGTTGCACTGACCGGAAATCTCTCCCGATGTGCCGCCGATTTCGCTACAATTGAACCCATTACTGACTTGTCGGTCAGTAGTAAACAATTTGGTGCCCGCCCCATGAAGAAAAATACCCGAACCGGAATCATTGTCCTTGCCCTCGCCGGCATGGTTGGCCTTGGCTACTATGCCTATACCGCGAATCGCGCGCCGGCCGCAGGGCCTGGCGCCTCGGCTGGCGGGGCCGGTGGCAAGCCGGGGGGCGGCGGGCCGCCGGGCGGTTTTGCGGTGGCGGTCGAAGTGGCCAAGGTCGCCGCGATCGATTTTTCCGACGAAGCCAGCGCGGTCGGCAATCTGAAATCGAACGAGTCGGTGGTTTTGCGCCCGGAAACACCCGGGCGTATCGCTGCGATCAATTTCAGGGACGGCAGCATAGTCGGCAAGGGCACGCTGCTGGTGGCCATTGATGACGCCATTCAGGAAGCGGAGCTGCAGCAGGCGCGCGCCAACCTGAGTCTGGCCCAGAGTAATTTCAAGCGTAACAAGGAGCTGCTGGATAAGCGCTTCGTCAGCCAGCAGGCGCTGGACAACTCGGCGGCGACGCTGAAAGTGCAGGAGGCAGCGGTGCAACTGGCCGAGGCCAAGGTCGCCAAGACGCGCATCAAGGCGCCGTTCAACGGCATGGTCGGGCTGCGCAATGTCAGTGTTGGCGATTACGTCAAGGAAGGGCAGGACCTGATAAACATTGAGGACATTGGCACGCTGAGGGTCGATTTCAAGTTGCCGGAAACCTATCTCGGTCGTATTACCAAAGGGCAGGCCGTCGAAGTGGTCACTGACGCGCTGCCGGGCTCAACCTTCGCGGCGGTGCTCGAAGCGGTGGACCCGCTGGTCGATCAGGGCGGGCGGGCAATTTCCAGTCGCGCACGGCTCGACAACGCTTCCGGCAAGCTGCGCCCGGGCATGTTCGTCCGTGTTCGCCTGCTGTTCGGCGAGCGCAAGAATGTGCTGATGGTGCCCGAGCAGGCCATCGTGCCGGGCGCCCAGCCGACGGTGTTCAAGGTGGTCGAGGGCAAGGCGACCGCCACCAAGGTCGGACTCGGCGTGCGTCGGGCGGCCCAGGTGGAAGTCATCGACGGCCTGACGGCGGGCGACGTAGTGGTTACCGCCGGCCAGCTCAAGTTGCGCGATGGCGCCCCGGTCCGGGCGATTGGCCAGGGCGTGCCGGCCGCCGGCGGAATGGGCGGCATGGCGGGAATGGAGGGCATGTCCGGAATGGGTGGCATGGCGGCTGAAGCAAAATGAGAATTTCCGAGATCTGCATCAAGCGGCCGGTCTTCGCGACCGTGCTGTCGCTGGTCGTGATACTGATCGGTATCGTTTCCTACACGCGGCTGCCGGTGCGCGAATATCCGAAGATCGACGAGCCGGTGGTCACGGTCGACACGACGTATCGCGGCGCCTCGGCCGAAATCATCGAATCGCAGGTCACCAAACCGCTCGAGGATTCGCTGGCTGGCATCGAGGGCGTCGAGGTCATCACTTCGATCTCGCGCGCCGAGAACAGCCAGATTTCCGTGCGCTTCAAGCTCGAACGCGCACCGGATTCGGCGGCTGCCGATGTCCGTGACCGGGTTTCGCGGGTGCGCAACAAACTGCCTGATTCGGTCGACGAGCCGGTGATCGCCAAGGTCGAGGCCGACGCCAACCCGATCATCTGGATCGCCTTCTCGTCCGACCAGCATTCGGCGCTCGAAGTGACCGATTTTGCCAGCCGCATCGTCAAGCCGCGCCTGCAGACACTGCCGGGGGCGGCCGACGTGCGTATTTTCGGCGACCGCAAGTTCGCCATGCGCATCTGGCTCGACCGCCAGCGCCTCGCCGCCTACCAGCTGACCCCGGCCGACGTCGAGGATGCGCTCAGGAAGCAGAACGTCGAGGTGCCGGCGGGTCGTATCGAGAGCCGCGAGCGCGAATTCTCGGTGGTCGCCAATACCGACCTGACCAAGCCGGAGCAATTCGGCGCCATCATCGTCAAGACCGTGAATGGCTACCCGGTACGTATTTCCGATCTCGGCCGCGTCGAGATCGGCGCCGCCTCCGAGCGCAGCTCGGTGCGCTTCAAGGGACGTTCAGCCGTCGCGCTCGGCGTCATCAAGCAGGCAACGGCAAATCCGCTCGAATTGTCGAAGGCCTTGCGCGCCGAACTGCCCAAGGTGACCAGCGAATTGCCGCCTGGCATGCGCGTCGATATCGCCTACGATTCGTCGATCTTCATCGATCGCTCGATCGAGGCCGTGTTCAAGACCATCGGCGAAGCGATCCTGCTGGTGCTGGCGATCATTTTCTTCTTCCTGCGCAACTTCCGGGCGACGCTGATTCCGCTGGTGACCATCCCGGTCTCGCTGGTCGGCGCCTTCGCCATCATGTTCATGCTTGGCTTCACGATCAATACACTGACCCTGCTGGCGCTGGTGCTGGCTATCGGTCTCGTCGTCGATGACGCCATCGTCATGCTGGAAAACATCTACCGTCACATCGAGGAAGGCATGCCGAAGATGCAGGCGGCCTTGCAAGGCTCGCGGGAAATCGGTTTTGCCGTCGTCGCAATGACGCTGACGCTGGCGGCGGTCTATGCCCCGGTGGCTTTCATGACCGGGCGCACCGGCAAGCTGTTCATCGAATTTGCGCTGACCCTGGCCGGCGCCGTGCTGGTTTCCGGTTTCGTCGCGCTGACCCTGTCACCGATGATGTGCTCGCTGCTGCTCAAGCACGAAGAAAAGCATGGCAAGGTCTTCATGGCCATCGAAGGCTTCCTGAACTGGTTGAATTTGGGCTACAAACGGGTGTTGACCGCAGCGCTCGGCCAGCGCTGGATCATCATGGCGGGATTCGTCGCTGTTGCCGCTTCCAGCGTGGTGCTGTTCGGCATGCTGAAATCGGAACTGGCGCCGGTCGAGGATCGCGGCGTGATTCTCGGCGTCTTCCTCGGGCCCGACGGTGCGACCCTTGATTACACCGACAAGTATGCACGCCAGATCGAAGGCATCTACAGCCAGACGCCGGATATCGAGCGCTTCTTCGTCGTTTCCGGCAACCCGACGGTCAGCCAGGGTATTTCCTTCGTCGGTCTCGCCGACTGGAAAGAACGCAGTCGCCGCTCGCCGGATATCGCCAAGGAGCTGTTCCCGAAGTTCATGGCCATCCCCGGCGTGCTGGCCTTCCCGGTGACGCCGCCGTCGCTCGGCCAGAGTCCGCGCGAACGGCCGATCAATTTCGTCGTCGTTACCTCGGCTTCCTATGAGGAACTGCAGCAGGTGACCGCCAAGATACTCGCCGAGGTTGCCAAGAACCCCGGGCTGACCAACGTCGATACCGATCTCAAGCTGAACAAGCCGGAGCTGTCGATCGAGGTCAAGCGCGACAAGGCGGCCGACATGGGCGTTCCGGTCGAGAGCATCGGGCGCACGCTGGAAACGCTGCTCGGCGGCCGCCAGGTCACACGCTTCAAGCGCGATGGCGAACAGTACGATGTCATCGTTCAGGTTGCCGACAGTGACCGCCGCAATCCGGACGATATCCGCGACATTTACGCGCGTGGCCGCGACGGCAGCATGATTTCGCTCGATAACCTGGTAGCTGTTCAGGAAACCATCGCGCCGCGCGAACTGAATCACTTCGGGCAGCGTCGCGCGGTGACCATCACTGCCAACCTGGCGCCTGGCTACACGATGGGCGAGGCACTGACCTTCATGGACGGCGTTGCCGCGCAGATCCTGACGCCCGGCTACGCGGTCGACTACAACGGCCAGACGCGCGAATTCCGCCAGTCGTCCTCGTCGCTGGGGCTGACCTTCACGCTGGCGCTGGCCTTCATCTACCTGGTGCTGGCCGCGCAGTTCGAGAGCTTCCGCGACCCCTTCATCATCATGCTGACCGTCCCGCTGTCGATGGCAGGCGCCCTGCTGGCGCTCTGGCTGACCGGCGGCACGCTCAACGTCTATAGCCAGATCGGCCTGGTGACGCTGGTCGGCCTGATCACCAAGCACGGCATCCTGATCGTCGAGTTCGCCAACCAGTTGCAGGAAAAGGGACTGGCGTTGAAAGAGGCAGTGATCGAGTCGGCCACCCTGCGCCTGCGGCCGATCCTGATGACGACCGGCGCCATGGTGCTGGGCGCCTTGCCACTGGCGCTGGCGACCGGGGCCGGCGCCGAGTCGCGGCAGCAGATCGGCTGGGTCATCGTCGGTGGCCTGCTGCTCGGCACCTTCTTCACGCTATTCGTGGTGCCGACGGTGTATACGCTGCTGGCAGCGCGCAAGGCACCGCTGGCAGACGGTTCAGGCGAGTATTCGGCAGCAGCTAACGCGCATTAGGCACCAAGAAATCCGGCAACTCGCGCGGTGACCTTGTCGCCCAGCGCGGGGTCGAGGCAATCGTAGTTCTCGGCGGCGAAGGCGTTGGTCAGCCAGGTAATCTGACGCTTGGCCAACTGGCGCGTCGCGAAAATGCCACGGTCGCGTAGTTCCTTCTGCGGAATGATGCCTTCCTGGGCTTCCCAGGTCTGGCGATAGCCGACACAGCGCATCGACGGCAGGTCGAGACTCAGCGCGTACTTCCGGCGCAGCATGCGTACTTCGTCATCCAGGCCTGCCAGCAGCATTGCTTCGAAGCGGCGGGCGATGCGCGTATGCAGTTCGGCGCGGTCGGCCGGTAGCAGG